>JAISAH010000032.1 GCA_031266805.1 Gracilibacteraceae bacterium | reverse complement strand
CGCGGCTTCCTTCTTCACGGGCAATCGAAAATTTTGCGCAGTAATGTTGCGCGATAACGAAGACAGGCGTGAATCTCTGTGATAGCAGAATTTCACGCCTCTTCTGTGCGCAAAACTTCCGATTGAACCCAAAGTGAACTGGGATCATATTGTTAAAATTTATTGCCCCCCAAGCGCCGCCATTTATTTTTAAAAAGTCCACTTGATTTTTCATGCACAAGTGCTTTGGTTTGGGAGAAGTAAGAGGGGCGTAATAGTTATAACTATTTACAAAAAAAACAATCCCAACGAATGGTCTTGTGAATTTTTGATCCATTGTATAGGGAACACAAGGATCAGATTTCCTCAAAAAATCACAATAATCAGTATTTGTGTGATAAAATGAAAAGCCCATTCTTTCTCCGTAAAAGCAGGTTGGGCTTTCACAAACCCAACCTGCAACTTTTTTAACTCCCACTTCTGGTAGGGTACACCGCTTTTTTAACTCCCACTCATGGTAGGGTACACCGCTTTTTATCATTGTACAGGAAGACGCAAAACATGTCAATGAAATTTTATGCGCAAAAATTCGCAGATTACAAAAATTACAAAAGATTACAAAAATGCTCTATCCATTCATGATCCACCCACCTCAGCAAGGGAGCGGCAGCAAAAAAACGGCGACGGAGGTGGCGATGGAGGTGTCCCCGCGCCTCACAGCGGCGGGGAAGAAACCTTCCAGTCCGCGATATTACGTGTCTTGGAGTCGAAATTCACTCCGATTTTCACGATTTTCTTATTCGCCATGGCGTAGGGAGCGGCGTAGCCTTTTTCCTCGATCTGCCGCAGGGCTTCGTCCGCGCTTTTGTCGAGTTTGAACTCAAAGATATAGACCGCGTCTTTCGTCTCCGCGACCAAGTCCGCGCGTCCTGCGGCGCTCCTTTTTTCCGCTGTCGGCGTCAGTCCGGTCAGCGTCAGTATCGCGTAGACCAAGCCCTGATAATACCCTTCTTTTTGAGCGGCGGCCGCTCTGTCATTCAGATCATATGGGATCCCCGCAAAAAATGTATGCGCGGTTTCCATAAATTTGTCCAGATCGCCGTCAAGCAAGGCCAGCTTAAAGGATTTGGCGTAAGAATCGTCCTCCTGCGCATATGAACGGAGCAATTCATTGAGAAATCCGCCCCGGACTTCCTCATTGGGAAAATCCAAAAGATATTCGTTATATTCCTTATCATAGCTTTTGATAGTCAGATAACCGCTCTGATAGAGGATGGGCACAGGATTCTTGCCGTCCGCCCGATAATCGGTTATTGAGTTTGCCGGAATCGTCACGCCTTTGGCAAATTTAGACAGGTCAAATCTGTCTCGCTCCAGCAGTTTTATGAGAAAAGTAGGTGTTCCCGTCTCGAACCAGTAATCCCTGAATTTACTCGTTTTTAATGTTTTCAAAACGCTGAAAGGATTGTACAACCCCTCTGTGTTTTCGCAAAAATGATAGCCGTCGTAACGCTTTTTCATTTCAGGCATAGTTTCTTCTATGGTCATGCCGGCGCGCTCCGCGAGCTGACGCAGTTCCGGCGCGAAATTGTCCCTCAGTTCCCCGGTGGTTATACCGCAAATATTGGCGTAGTCATAATCCATGCTTATATCATCCAAATGGTTCAAATCGCTGAACACGCTGACCTTAGAAAACTTGGTCACGCCGGTCAGGAAAGAAAGTCGCAGATTTTCATCCGCTCTTTTTAAGACACCGTAAAAATCTTTTAATTTCTTTCTAAATGAATCGTTTAGTGTTAAGTCGTCAATACTCTCCACCAACTGTTTATCGTATTCGTCTATCAACACGACCACTTTTTCGCCGAATTTTTCCCGCGCGTTTTCAATGAGGTTAGAAAATCTTGTTGTGGGGTCATTTTTTTCATAGCCGGGCAGATCCCAGAGTTCTTCATGTGCTTGCAGTCTATTGTTCAAGCGATCTTCAAAAACACCAAGGCCTATGCCCATTTCGGACATGTCTAAATGAATGACCGGATGCCGCCGCCAGTCTTTTTCCAGTTTCCCCAGCGCCAGCCCCTGAAACAGTTCTTTTTTCCCCTCGAAATAGGCTTTCAGCGTGGAGACGAGCAGGCTTTTGCCAAAACGGCGCGGCCGCCCGAGAAAATACTGTTTGCTATTGGTTGCGGCGGCCAATTTATAGACCAAATCGGTCTTATCCACATAAACGCGTTCATCTTGGATGATTTCCTCAAAATTTTGCATCCCGACCGGCAGTTTACGCATGAATATTTTTTCGCAGTCTACAGTCTCTTTGATGGTATCGGTGATTGCTTTAATTTCATCCTCCGCTTGTTTTTGCATCCGCTCCGCCTCCCATCTGATCCATATTATACGCGCGAGCGCTGATCTCCACTGTCTCGGCGGTTGCCAGCCGCCCGTTTCCTGTTATTCAGATTGACTTTTTTCCTTGCACAAATTCGGCGGTCATTATCCGGGGGTCTGAAATATCGTCAAACTCTCGGCGGATCATATTGAAACCCGTGTTCCTCAAGCCAAGCCAACAGAAACGGTCTGTCATTGTTCGTTGCGACCTCGAACCATTGTGAGCAGAGACGATACTGTTTGCCTTGTATTGTGAGCGGCTTTGTGTAATAACGAGCCGAATCGCAATCCTCTGCTACCGGAACAAGGAGCGGGAAGTCAATGCCAAACGCGCTCTTTGGATAATCCTTGGTCTGCAAGAGAGCGACTTCCTCATCATTGACGTTACCATTTTCCAACGCTTCACGGAGCAAGGTCTGCGCTATTTTACCTATCTTTAGCTCGGACAGGGTGTCGTCGGATACGACTTTACTACTCGTTGCCTTCGCTAACCGCTGACGTATCGGGCGTTCATCTCCGAACATTGTAACAAGCTGATACCCGCGCATAAACAATTCCGACGTATCTGAAACGCCATCGCTGGCGATTAATATCGGTTTCAAAATGTGGTCGTTAAAGTCGTCGTTAGCGATAACCCGCGCCGTGAAACCATATCCGTTTTCTGTGAAAAGCGCATTCAAGTCGGCGATACACGGTTCCAAGTCATTCATAACAGCATTGTGGATTTTGGGTGATGCGAATATTACCTCGCCATTCGTTACACCGAAATAACCGACCATGCACATGGCGGAGCGCACGGATTTCTTTATGACTTGGGTGACCGTTTCCTGCCGCCCCGTTTCCTGCCGCCCACTCCTGTAAAGCAACCCATTCTTATGGAACGCCACATCGACGGCGTGTGCTTCTATTACATTATTAGCATTCAGGCAAATTCCGATCGCATCAATTTCGGCTTGCATAAGAAGCTGTAAAAAGGTGTTGTTTTTATAAATGCTGTAGCCATATTTACTTTGGAAATGGTCGCCTGTGACTTCCATAAACCGCTGCAAGGCACCCTCGTCCCGAAGCTGCCAAGATGGTGAAACTTTCCAGTTCGTCTGCACCACTTGGCATTCCTTGACATGGCGAAGCCATGAATAGAACAGCGATTCACCCATTTCGATTTTCATTTCGGGAAAAATCGCACCTCCTATCCATGGTTCATTAATGCAGCGAGCGATAGACAGATTCAAGGATTTTAACATTACCTGTCTGCCAACAGCGCCATGAGCTCCTCGCCGCTCATCTGGTCGAAGACTCCCTCGCCCTCCTGTACGACCGAAGCGGCGAGAGCGGCCTTTTTCTCCTGCATGTCCATAATCCGCTCCTCGATGGTGCCCTTGGCAATCAGCTTGTAAACCGACACATGCTGTTGCTGGCCGATGCGGTGGGCCCGGTCCGTGGCTTGGTTTTGGGCGCTGAGGTTCCACCAGGGGTCGTAGTGGACGACCGTGTCAGCACCGGTGAGGTTGAGACCCGTGCCGCCGGCCTTCAAAGAGATCAAAAAAACAGGGGCGTCGCCGGAGTTGAAGGCGTTCACGAGACGCTGGCGTTCGGTCTTCGGGGTGGAGCCCTGCAAAAGGTAAAACGGCGTCCCAAGATCCGTGAGCCGTTGGCCGATGATGCCGAGCATGCTCGTAAACTGGGAAAACAGCAACAGCCGGTGACCGGACTCCAGACAGTTGCCTATCAGCTCCAAGCAGGCGTCGAGCTTGGCGCTGCCGCCCCGGTAGTTTTCATAAAGCAGGGCCGGGTCGCAGCAGATCTGGCGCAGGCGGGTCAGGGCAGCCAAGATGATGAACCGCTGCTGCTGCGCTCCTGTCACCTGCTTGAGCTTCACCGCCAGTTCCTGACGCACCTCCGCCAGCGTAGCATTGTAAATCTTGCGCTGCTCCGGCAGCATCTCCGTTGGCAGCACGCTCTCGGTCTTGGGCGGCAGTTCCTTCAGCACCTCGCCCTTGAGCCGCCGCAGCAGGAAAGGCCGCACCAGAGAGCGCAGCCGGCCCAGCGCCGTCTCGTCCGCGGACTTTACGATCGGCGACTCGTACTTGTTGCGGAAATGGTTGTAATGCCCCAGATACCCCGGCATCAGAAAGTCAAAGATCGACCAGAGCTCCGCGAGACTGTTCTCGACCGGGGTGCCGGTCAGGGCGAGCCGGGTGCGGCCCTGCAGCGCCTTCACCGCCTTGGCGTTCTGGGTGTTTTGGTTTTTGATGTACTGGGCCTCGTCTAAGACGATATAGGAAAACTCATGGTGCGCGTAGTGCTCAAGGTCGCGCTTCAGCTGGTCGTAGGACGTGACCAGAATGTCCGCCGGGGCGGCCTCAGGGTTGAAAAGCGAGCGCGGCGACAGACCGGCGATGGCCGCCTTCCGCTCCGCCGCACCGCCCACCAAAGCTAAGGGCCTCAGCTCCGGCGTGAAGCGCCGCGTCTCGCTCTCCCAGTTCAGCACCAAGGAAGCCGGGCAAACCACGATCGACGGCAGGCATTTCTCGCCGCTTTCCTGACGCTCCGCCTGGATCAGGGCCAGCACCTGCAAAGTTTTACCAAGACCCATGTCGTCGGCGAGGATGCCGCCGAAACGCAGGAAGTCCAAGGTGCGCAGCCAGCGGTAGCCGGTCTTTTGGTAGTTGCGAAGCACGCCGGACAAGCTTTCCGGGATTGTGAAGTCCGCGTCCACGGCTTCCCGCAGGTTGCGCACGATGCCTCGGAACGCGGCGTCGCTCTCGTAGCGCAGGCCCTCGCCCTGCTTCAGCACCGAGTCCAAGTAGGGGGCTCGGTTCAGGCTGAGCAAGGCCTCGCCCTTTTTCAGATCCTTCTCGTCGAGACCGAGACCGTCCACCATCTCGGCCAGCTGCCCCAGACCCTCGTTTTCCAAGGAGAGGAACGAGCCATCCTTCATCCTGTAGTACTTGCGGCGACGCTTGTAGGCGCTCAGGATCTGGGTAATCTCCGAGTCAAGGCCGCCCAGATCAAACTCCACGTCCAAGAGGTTTCCCTGCACGCGTACGCCGACGCTGACTGCGACCGGAGGCCGGAAGCGCAGTTTTTTGAACTCCTCGGAGGCGTAGACTTCGGCAAGCTCAGAGATGGCCGCGACTCCCTCCGAGGCCAGAAGGAAAACCGCTTCCTCGTTATAGGGCAGCATCAGCACCCCGGGCCGCAGGAGCCGGTTGCCGAAATAGCGCAGCAACAGCGTTTCCACGAGCAGCTCCGCCGCCACATCCAAAGAGTGAGCTTCCTTTTCCAGGAAGGCCGTGACCACCGCCTTGCCTTTCCCATAGGAAAACTCGGCCCGGGCGGTGAGGAGGCGCTCCTCGTCCCCGTCCTCGTCCAAGCGGCGCTCCATGTCGAGCCAGACCTTGGCTTTCATCTCCGGCGGCTCGTAGTCCTCCAGGGCGTCCCCGACGATCTCAATGTAGGGCGCGGCCTCGCGCAGCACCGTGGTTTGCAAGCGGCGGGCCCCCTCGGCGTCAAAGAACAGCTCCTTGCCCAGGGCATGGCGCATCAAACCTCGGCAGGCCTGACAATACTCCGGCGAGGTGACAAATATCGCGTCCTCCGCGAAAATATAGAGGTGCTCGCGCCCGGACACAACCGCGCAGGCGTCGCCCAGACTCATTTTCAAGCCGCCGTCCTGCCGCTCCACCCGCAGCCTCAGCTGCGGATCCCCGGCTTTGACGGTATACTCGCGGCCCGGGTCCCCATACTCGAAAAAGTCCTTGCCGATTTTCAGCGTCCGGCCCAGCATGACGCTGAAAAACTCGTCCATGATTATCGCGTCCAAGAACATTTGTTTTTTCAGATTCGCGAAGCTGTAGTAGAAGGCGTACTCCGGGCGGACGGGGTGTTGGGGAAGAAAACGGAGCAGAAAGTTAAGCAGGGGGCGGCTGGCCGGCTCGAAAGCCGCCGGCTCGACGACGAATTTCTCACGGCCCAAAGACAGATACTGGGTGTTTCTCAGGCGGTCCCGCAGATCATAGACGTCCTTGATCACGTAAAGCCGGCCTTTCCCGGCCCGAAAGGTCAGGTTGAAGCGGCCGTTCTCGTCGTTGTTCAGCGTCGGCTCCAAGATCGCGTCGGCCTTGACGATGGTCTCCGTCAGCTTTTGGTTCGTGATCTGGTCCGTGTAAAACTCCAAAAGCTGGAGCGCGTTCTCGTCGGAGGGTTTCGCCGGGGCTTTTTTCGCCGCCGAACGGCCGGCGGGCCGCATCGCCTCATAGGCCAGCATCGCCGCCACGATATGTTTGCAGACCAAGTCGTCGTACTCGTGGCAGGTGCAGGAAGCGAACTCCAGGTCGAGCGGGTCGTCCGCATCCAAGATAACCCGGCGGTTGTGCCCCTGGGAGCCGCGCACCGTGACCACTATGTTGCCGGCCGCCTTCCGCAGTTTCAGCACATTGCCGCTGCGGAAGTATTTTTCCCCTTTTTCCAATGTCAGCGGCGACAAAACATCCTGCAGCTGCTCTAAAACTCTCATGACAACTATTGTAACCTCACAGCGGTGCGCAAGTCAACGAAGCTCGGAACTGCATAAATATACCACACAGTTTACTACTACCGCCGCAAACCGCTGTCAAGCAAAAATTCTAATGGTGCGGAAGGCGGGACTTGAACCCGCACGGTATTAACCACACGCCCCTCAAACGTGCGCGTCTGCCAGTTCCGCCACTCCCGCAATTAAACGAAGCCGTTACCAGAATTAAACCGGCGGCGGGTTTCTAGCCCCAAGCTTCGATATTTAGTATAGCGCTGAATTGCAAAATATGCAAGGGCTATTTTGTGTGCGGTGTAAATATTGACCACCCTTAATGATCAGCTGTTAAAAATATCCATTTATTTCCCCTTGAATATACTTGATAGGAGTGGTATAATGATCCCGGTCTTGAAACTTCCCAAACGAAACGCTTCCGGGTGTCAGCCGCCTTATCGCGGGCCTCTAGCTCAGTTGGTTAGAGCATCCGGCTCATAACCGGACGGTCCACGGTTCGAGTCCGTGGAGGCCCACCAAAAAGTCCTTATTCAAACCTCCACCAAAAAAAATTTTGATGGAGGTTTTGCCGTAGGGATCGCGTCGAAAAATCTCTTAAAAACGCATTCAAACCCACCATGAAAAACGGCGTATTGGTCGTGCCGCTCGGATGCCTGAAAAACTGAAATGAAGACTCCTAATAAATAAATGAAAAAACCGGTTTTACGCCTCATATTTTTATTATTAGTGACGCTGCTTTCCGCGGGATGCGGAGGCGCGCCTGCGCCGCCGGAGCAGAGACAAGAGGCTCAGGGTGTTTTGCGCGTCCATTATATCGACGTGGGACAAGGCGACGCGACTTTTATCGAACTCCCGAACGGGATGACGATGCTCATCGACGCGGGCGATGTCGGGTACGGCGAGACGGTGGCGGACTACATCCGCAAAAACGGGCATACCTCGCTTGATTACATCGTGGCGACGCATCCTCACGCGGATCATATCGGAGGCATGGAGGCGGTGCTTGACGCGATCGACGCCGGCGATATTTACATGCCGCGGGCCGTCGCGGCGACGCGGACCTATGAAAAACTGCTGGACAAAATCGCTGCCAAGGGCCTGGAAATAAAGACGGCGCGCGCCGGCGTGAATGTGCTGGCGGGAGACGGTCTTTCCATAGACATGATCGCGCCGAACGCGGAAGAGTACAGCGACCTCAATAACTACTCGGCTGTCGTCACGGTCACATATGAGAGCGTCAAATTTCTGTTTATGGGGGACGCCGAGATACTCAGCGAAAACGAGTTATCCGGGGATATACGCGCGGATGTCGTAAAAGTAGGGCATCACGGCAGCGACTACTCATCCGGCCAAAGCTTTGTAGATAAGGTAAAGGCACATTACGCCGTCATTTCCGTCGGGGAGGGCAATTCCTACGATCATCCCTCGCCTGATGTAGTAAAACGATGGGAGGAAGCCGGAGCCACGGTTTACCGCACGGATCTGAACGGCACGGTCATCATAAGCTCCGGCGGAGCGGATATTGAGGCGTCATATGAAACAGGCCAAGTCGGTTCGGCCGGCGAGGCGTCAGATCCGGTTCCCCCGGCTGCGGAAACGGCGGCTGTCTGGGTTTTGAATACAGGCACGAAGAAAATCCATTATCCCGATTGCCGCTTTGCGTCGCAAATCAAAGAAGGCAATCGCGCGAAGTCCGGCAAAACGGTCGCGGAATTGGAAGCTGAAGGCTTTGACGCTTGCGGCATATGCAAGCCGCGTGACTGAAAGAAGGACCTTGTCGTCAACTCGGTTCTGATATGTTTTATTATAATATAAAATAAAAGGGTTGAATATCGCTCCTTATTTGGGTATAATACAGCTATGAATTTTGCGACTGATACGAGGAGGTACTCATATGCAACCCATCATTAAGCCATCAAGTGAGCTGCGTAAAAACTACAACAGCATCGCGGAAATATGCCGTGCGAACAAAACCCCTGTTTTCCTGACCAAAAACGGGGAGGGCGATACAGTGATCATGGATATGGAAACTTATGCCCGCAGAGAAGACGACTTAGCGGCGGCGGAGAGGCTCTTGACAGCGGAACGCGCGCGACTTGCCGGCACGAAGGGTCATACAGTCGATGAATTCCGAACCAATATGCGGAAAGCCGTCGAAAAAGGGGCGCGGACGCATGGAGTGCTTTTTTCAAACATCACGATCCTGGATGAAAAATTTTCTGTTCAGACGGGCAAATACGTGGCTACGGAAGGATCACGCATTGCCTGGATCGGGGACGCGCCTCCCGCCGGCCGCGATTACGGGCGGGTGTATGACGGGCGGGACAAACTGCTCATGCCTGCTTTTTACAACGCCCACACCCATCTGCCCATGTCGCTCTTGCGCGGGCACGGAGAAAATCTGGCTCTGGACGCCTGGCTCAAGACGCGGATCTTCCCTTTTGAGGCGCGGATGACTTCTGAGGACGTCTATCACGCCACGATGCTCAGTATCGCGGAAATGCTCCGTTTTGGCGTGGTGTCCGCTTCGGACATGTATTATTTTTGCGGGGCCATAGCGCGCGCCGTATTGGAATCAGGGGTCAAGGCGAATCTGGGGCGCGCCGTCACCTGCTCTGACGGCAGAGGTCTCCGCGATTTGCCGGCTTACCGCGAGACCCTCTCTTTGCTGGAAGAATTTGACGGTGCGGGGGACAGCCGTCTCCTGATCGACTTTGCCCTGCACGCCGAATATACGAACTCCGAGCGCGTGATCCGTGAATTCGCGGTCGCGCTGTGTGAGCGCGGCGCCAGGGTGCAGGTGCATGTATCGGAAACCAAAAAGGAGCATGAGGAATGCAAAGCCCGGCATGAGGGGCGGACGCCGGTCCAATATCTTTCCGACCTCGGCGTTTTGGACAAACCGCTCGTCGCCGCGCATTGCGTCCATTTGGAGGGCGATGATTTTGCCCTGCTCCGGGCCAAAGGCGCCACCGTCGCCTCCTGCCCGAAAAGTAATATGAAATTGGCGAGCGGCGTTGCGGACGCTCCGCGGATCATGCGCGAAGGCATAAACCTCGCGCTGGGCACGGACGGGGCCGCCAGCAACAACAATTTGAACATGCTGGAGGAAATCAAGTTTTTTGCTCTGGCGCAAAAATGCTTCCATGCCGATCCGGCCCTGATCGCCCCCGGTGAAGCGCTGCGGGCCGCGACCGTCGCCGGCGCGCTGGCCCAGGGACGGAGCGGGACCGGAGCGCTCAGGGAAGGATATGCCGCCGACCTTATCGTTTTGGATCTGAGCGCGCCGTATCTGCAGCCGCCGGC
>JAISAH010000009.1 GCA_031266805.1 Gracilibacteraceae bacterium | reverse complement strand
ACGAATGTCACTATACCGAGCGGCGTGACCAGCATTGGAGAGGACGCGTTTGGCGGTCTCTGGGCTCTGCGGGAAATCATCGTGGCCGAGGAGAACGCCAGTTACGCCGCGGAAGGCGGAGTGCTTTTTACTAAAGATATGAAAACGCTGGTTTGCTACCCGCGGGGCAAAGAAGGTTCCGCATACGATATCCTAGGCGGCGTGACGACTATTGGCAGCGCGGCGTTCGAGGACTGTGATAATTTATCGAATATTACCATGCCGGATAGTGTGACGAGCATCGGGAATGGGGCGTTTCGATCTTGCAGCGGCCTGGCGGATATTACCATACCGAGTAATGTGATAAGTATCGGGACGGCGGCGTTTTCCAACTGTGACGCTCTGACGGACATCGCCATACCGAACGGCGTTACCGATATCGGAGAACGGGCGTTTGCTTATTGCGGCCAACTGACGGATATCACCATTCCGGCCAGTGTCACAAGCATCGGCGCCGGCGCGTTCAGCAATGACGCGCTACTGCGGGAGATTACCGTGGCGGCGGGAAGCGATGGTTATGCCGCGGAAGGCGGGGTGCTTTTCACCAAAGATCTGAAAACTTTGCTCTGCTACCCGCCGGCCGGGGAAGGTTCCGCCTATGATGTCCCGGCCGGGGTGACGAGCGTCGAGGAAAGCGCGTTCGCCGTCTGCCATAATTTGGTAAATATTGCCATGCCAGAGGGCGTTACGCGTATCGGCGACGGCGCGTTTGCCGGCTGTGAGAATTTGGCGGGCCTTGCCATTCCGGCCGACGTGACGAGTATCGAGAGCAGAACGTTTGAGAACTGTAAAAACATAACGGATATTGCCGTTCCTGACGGTGTGACAAGTATCGGCTACCGCGCTTTTAACGGTTGCGCAAACCTGACGGGCATTGTCATCCCGGCTGGCGTGACGAGGATCGGCGATAGCGCGTTTTCTGGCTGCGACAATCTGACAGGCGTTGATATCCCGAGCGGCGTGACAAGTATTGGCAGCGGAGCGTTTTCTGGCTGCGGCAGCCTCGTAAATATTGACATCCCGGGCACTGTGTCTGAGATTGGAAACAGCGCGTTTTTTAACTGTGGCAATTTGGAAAATGTCGCCATGAGAGACGGAGTGGCGATCGTTGGGAATTGGGCGTTTGCTTTTTGCGGCCGGCTGACAAATGTCGCCGTTCCGGCCACGGTCACGAGCATTGGCGACAACGCGTTCAGTTACGGCGAATCGCTGCGGGAGATAGCCGTGGCGGAAGGGAACCTCAGTTACGCCGCTCCGGACGGGATACTTTTTGCAGAGGACATGAAAACGCTGATTTGACAACCGCTACAAGGGCATAACGTCGGAAAACCAGTAAAATCAGGGACTGAGCCGCTAACATTAAAAGGCCGCTAACCCGCAAAAGTGCGGTTAGCGGCCTTTTTCATATAGCAAGAAAGACGAGAGCCGGAGGAAGGTTCGTCACTTTAGCGTGACGCCTTTCCTTCGGCTTTTTGTGTTACTGTCAAAAAATTATACGAGAGGAGACATCTGTATGGGTCAAAACACATATATCTACAACCGCTGGCAAGGATATACCGCAGCTGACTGTGATTGCTGTTACTGTGTCCATTATATGGGAAAAAACCACCCATGTCCGCTTGAGGTCTGTTGCTGCACCGAAGAGCGTAAGTCCGCGCTCCGACGCGAGCAGGTCGCGACAAGCGACACTGCACATGAGGGGGCGGCGCAATGGCGTGGATAGACGGGGAACGAGCGGCGCTGGCCCGCTCAGTCGATCTGCTTTCCTATCTTAAAGCCAGCGAACCGTATGAGCTGAAGAAAAACGGGGCAAGCGAGTACCGTACTGCCAGCCACGGCAGTCTCGTCATCAGCAAAGGATTTTGGTACTGGAACCGCGGCGGCTTTGGCGGCCGTTCCGCGCTGGATTACCTTATAAAAGTGCGCGGCATGGGTTTTGCGGAAGCGGTTGAAGCAGTTCTTGGCAGACCCGCCGCCCCTGTCTCTTTCCTGCCGGCAGAAGAAAAGAAACTGTTTTTACCCAAGCCGGTCAGCGTTCCCGCAAGGGCTGTGAAATACCTCCGGCGGCGCGGCATACGCCCTGAGATCATCGCTAAGTGCTTGAAATCAGGTATTTTCTATGAAAGCGTTTACCGGAATCCAAAAGAAAGTGAATACGACGGCGCAGCTGTCTGCGTATTCCTCGGGTGCGATAAAGACGGCAGGGAGCGGTTCGCCGCCCTGCGCGGCATAAACACGGACTTAAAAAAGGATGCGGCGGGCAGCGACAAGCGCTTTGGCTTTAAGATTGCCGCGGCTGCTGCCAATTGCGGCGAGTTGAAGGTTTTCGAATCGCCCATAGATCTTCTGTCAGAAATGTCCCTTTCTGCCGAGGAAGTCGTTCGAGACTGCCACCGGCTCTCTTTGGGCGGCATTTCGCCTAATGCCCTCCTTTTTTTCTTGGCAGAGACACCCTGTATCAATGAAGTGACGCTCTGCCTGGACAACGACGACGCCGGGCTGTCGGCCATGAAGCGGATCTCGGCGCTCCTTGCCGCAAGCGAACGGTTTTCACGCCGAAAAATCAGCTGCGCCCCGCCTAAACGCGGAAAAGATTACAATGAAGCCTTGCTCCTGTCTATCCAGCAGGAGAAAGAGCGCGCTTATCCCGCTCGCCGCAAGGAGATCGGGGTTTCACTTGATTGATTAAATAATTTAGAGGAGGTCTCATGAAAACCAACAATCAGATCCAGCGCTTCCACAACGAAGAGTTCGGAGCGCTGGGCATCCTCATGATTGAAGGCAGGCCGTATTTTCCAGCTGCTGAATGCGCCCTGATTCTCGGATATAAAGACCCGCACAAAGCAGTCAAACAGCACACGAAAAAGGATGGGTGGGCAAATCACCCAGTCATCGACAGGCTCGGCAGAGAACAAGAGAAAAGGTATATCAACGAAGGTAATCTTTACCGCCTAATCATCCGCAGCAAACTCCCCGCCGCCGAGCGCTTTGAGACATGGATATTTGACGAAGTCTTGCCCGCCATCCGCAAATACGGCGCCTACGTCGCCCCGGACACGCTGGATGAGATGCTCCGCAGTTCGGAATTTACGGAAAAACTGATTCGGTCACTGGACAAGGAGCGGGAGAAAAGCGCTACCCTAACCGAACTCGCCGAGGAGATGGCGCCAAAAGCTCTCTACTGTGATCTGATCCTGCAATGCAAAAACGTCCTGCCGGTCACTCTGATCGCCAAGGATTACGGCATGGGGGCGGTGGCGTTCAACTCTCTGCTCCGCGACTTGGGAATCCAGTACCGCGTTGCTAAAACTTGGGTTTTGTACCAGGGCTACGCCGCGAAAGGCTACACCAAGACCCGCACCTACCATATCGGCGAGAACATTGCCGCCATGCACACCTGCTGGACGCAGAAGGGACGCATGTTCCTTTACGAAACGCTAAAAATCTGGGGCGTCCTGCCGCTGATAGAGCGGTCCGAACTCCCCGCCGTCTGAGGAGAATGCCATGATTGAATACATCATCACCGGTTCAGAGAGCACTGCGCCGATTCAAGCTTTCGTCGAAAATAAAGGTCATCCCAACTACGGCGGCTTCACAATCCCTCTGCCGACGACGCGGGAGAAAATACAGCCGTTCCTTGACTGCATAAAGATCAAGAGCGAAGCGGAAGCCGCCGTCACGGACGTTCTCTCCGAAATAAACGGTTTGGCGAAAGCGGTGCTTCCTCGCGGGAGCGGCGGGCCGCGCCTTAGCGAACTGAATTATCTTGCCGCGAGAATTCGGCAGTTGGATGATAACGAGCGCGAAACGCTCAGCGCCGTACTCGCGGCAGGGCGGCATAGCGGAAATGTCGCGAAAATCATTAACCTCACGGAAAATATAGGCATTTTTCATCTGCAACCGGCATATAGCACGGAGCAATACGGCGATTTCCTGTTGCAGGAAGCCAGAGACAACACAGCGGAGGCGTTTGAGCGGCTGGAAAAATCAGATGATCCCGTTGACAGAGAACTTGCCGCGCACATTTTGGAACTGGAGGCTCATGTGGATGCGAAAATCTATGGCCGTCCCGTCGTCGCGGACGGCTTGTTCACAAAATACGGCTATCTACTGAATGTGGGAGCGGCGATTCACGACGTTTATCGCGGACCGGAAGACATTCCTGACGAGTATCGGATATGGGAGAAGTCTCCCGCGAAAACGCTTACGAAGGTCGAAAATATCGACTTGGGGGCGCTGCTCACGCAAATGTGCGCGGCTGGCGGAGACCACACGCGAAACCAGAAGGACGTCCTGCGGTCGCTGGCTGACGGCGGCAGGGACTATCTTGTCCTAATGAACGACTTTCTGGTGAGCGTCGTCCCTACCGGATTGCTCTACCATAAAGAGGTCCTCGGTAATAGTATCCGGCAATGCCTTCAGGCAAAGCAGGAGACCCGAAGCTTCGCCATCTACGTCATAAGGCGGCAGAGCGGCTGGATTGCCGGCGATTTGTATGAGATGGACCTTCGCCATTTTGCAGACGAAAAGCAGCTTGCCGCGCACCTCGACATATTGCGGCAATCGCGGCCGGAGACCTACGCCGCGGCGCCGGCCGGTGAGTTCATCGCTCGGCTAAACGAACCATTCATGGCCCAAGCGAGTAACCCGCAGCCCGGCATGCTCCGCGTCGCGCCGGAGGCGGCGCGGGTAATGCTGGTGCGGAGCGAGGGCGTGGTATACCGGCTCTGTGGAGGCGGTCCCGCGCCCCTTTCCGCTATTGACGCGGTGAAAGGCGACCTGTGGCGCTCCGGCGAGTTCGCTGTCTGGCGGCATGACGCCGCAGCGCTGGAGAAATGGGCGAGCCGCAGCGCTGCGGAGACACTGCGTTACTTTGAGCGCGGTGAGCACAACAAAAATCACGGCATGGAGGTGTGAGTATGCTCGTGAAACGAAAACCGAAGCGGGTCCACCCTCGCCAAATCCGCGAGACGAAATCCCGGCACAAGCAACCGAGCAAGTCGAGTGCGTGGGAGGTTCTGCAGAGAGGAGCTTTGACGCCAATATATAGCAAGAAGCATAGCGGCCTTTTGCCGCCATGCCCCGCTGTTTGTCTGGTTGCGGGCTATGCCCTGTCGAGAGCTGCCTCGAGGGCGTCGTCTGCGCCGTAGAAGGACGCGACCAGATCCGCTGCCTTCATGAACGCCGCGCGCTGATCCTCTGGCGCTTTCAGATCAAGTCCGCGGTTCGCCAGCATTGTCACTGCCGCGCGCGCGTCATCCGCTTTCCCCTCGTACTCCGTTGTGTCAAAATCCTCAAGGCCGGTTTCGTCGCGCTTCACGGCGTTTGTGATCTCGTCGAACCGCGCCAGCGCATCCGTGTCGCCGTTTGTGAGGTATTCGGCCGTCATTCGGCAGACGCGGAAGCAGTCTGTGGCCCGAGAGGTCGTCAGGGCGAGGCAGCATGCCTGCTCCGTCATAAACCACAGCGCTCTGGTTTCGGTATTTGTCATTTCGTTTTCACCCCTTCCCGCCGAACCGTTTTCGGCAACACAACAATAGCGGCAAGTCCGGCGCAAGTCAAGCGGAAAAATCAAGGTTTCAGGTTTTCAAGATAAAAGATTGGATCCGCCCTATGCTTCTGGCGCGTTTGACCAAGGAAATCCACGGCGCGGAAATACCCCAGCACCAAGCAGAAGCAATAATTTTTAGTCACCTGCTCCTTCCTCCGTCTCACCGCCGCCTGCCTAAAAACGCATTCTCAAGCACTCTGACGGTTTCCCTGTATGCGTCCTCATCTTCGCCCTCGTATTGCCCAAACGGCGCGCTATGGTCAGACGGCGATGAGTGGCGACGCGGCCATTTGAACTCCGCGTTTTGCCTCCGGCGCTTGGACAAAACGAAGGGGATCACCTTGAACACGCGGCCTTTGAAAGATGCCATGATGCCGCCATTCGCGCTTACCAGCACATCGATCTGCGACTTTGCCGGGAGTATGGCGCCAGTGTGAACAATCTGGAAACTTCTGCCTCCGTAGAAGAAAACGCCGATAAAGTTAGCAACTCTTTTTTCTTTGACACAACGCACATGGTCAAGGTTTTCGTCCGCTCGCAGCTTCCGGAACGCGTTCTGCGCGTTCCGAGGCTCGACGGCGAAGTTGCTGTTGAACTCGTAGACGTAGTGCTTCAAGAACTCGTTGGCGGCCTCCAGCGAGGCGATGCCCCTCATAGCGAACTCGACCGGGAGACGGCTCTGGAGGGTTCCCCATAGGCGCTCAATCTTGCCCTTTGCATGAGGGGACTTGCCGTCTATCAGCGTTATGGAGAGTTCTTTCAAGCACCTGCCGAACTGCGTGTCATTCACGGGGACTGAGGGGTCTATCTCACACTTTTTTGTGTTCGGCGACTGGAAAATGGTATGCCTGTCCGCGTACAAGCTTTGTGGGACCCCAAACGTCTGGATCATCATCCTGAGCGCCTCAAAGTACCCGTGCAGGCATTCGTACTTGCACATGTACAGAGCGGTCACCTGATTCGTTGCGTCGTCTATGCACCCGTGCATGTATATTTTGTGGCCGCCCTTGAACCACCGGTATGGCGTGGCGTCCATTTGGATCATCAGCCCCGCTTGCGGTCGACACTCGTACTCCGCTGTGTCAAAATCCTCAAGGCCGGTTTCGTCGCGCTTCACGGCGTTTGTGATCTCGTCGAACCGTGTCAGTGCGTCCGTGTCGCCGTTTGTGAGGTGTTCGGTCGCCTGACAGACGCGGAACCAGTCCCGACCAGTCGCTTGGGCGAGGCAGTCTGGCTGCTCCGTCATAAACCACAGCGCGTCTTTGGTTTCGGTATTTGCCATTTCGCTTTCACCCCTTCCCGCCGAACCCTTTTCGGCAACACAACAATAGCGGCAAGCCCGGCGCAAGTCAAGCGTAAAAATCAAGGTTTTCAAGACAAAAGGCCGGTAGTTTTGCCTCGCGGCCAATATTTTGTAGGAGGTTATAGACCATGTTTCCCATAGAGCACAGTTTCCGGGGCGCGCGGATCATTCGGGGCGATTCGCTTCAGGTGATCCGCTCGTTTCCCGACGCGCTGTTCGGGGGTATCATCACCGATCCGCCCTATGCTTCCGGCGCGTTCGACCAAAACGCCCGGCAGAAATCCACAGCGCAGAAATACTCCAGCGCCAAGCAGAATTGCGCCTTTCCCGACTTCGAGGGCGACAGCAAAGACCAGCGGTCGTGGACGCACTGGATGACCGAGTGGCTCTCCGATGCCCGCCGCTGCAGTAAGGACGGCGCCCCCATCTGCCTGTTTATTGACTGGCGGCAATTGCCAAACCTCACCGACGCGCTCCAGTGGGCAGGCTGGATCTGGCGTGGAGTGCTGGTGTGGGACAAGACAAACAGCCGCCCCCAAAAGGGCCGGTTCCGCCAGCAAGCGGAATTCATCGTATGGGGCTCAAACGGGCATATGCCCACAGACCGCGATGCCCCCGTCCTGCCCGGCGTGTTCCGGCAGTCAATGCCCGCCGCGCCCCGCCGCATTCACCAAACTGAGAAGCCGCTGGAAGTCATGCGCGACATCGTCAAAATCGTAGAACCGGGCGGCATCATTCTCGACCCTTTCGCCGGGGCCGGCACCACCATCCTCGCGGCGAGACTTGAAAGCTATCCCGCCGTGGGCATTGAGCTTTCGGACTACTACGCGAACGCGGCGGCGAAACGGATCGAGACGGGCGCGCTTTCCGCCGCCTGAAAGTATCACTCTTGCTATTTTATGAAAGAAAGGAGGCCTGGAGTGCTTGCAGGAGCAAATAACCGACCGGAGCGTGGCGCTGAGCACGAAAGCGGCCAAAGTCACAGGACGCGTACTGGCCACTCTCATGCGGGGAGCTCTGCGAAAAATGCGCCAATCCCGCGGCAAGCCCAAAGAAGGCCGGCAGACGGTCAGGCAGCTTGCCAGAGGCGGGCCCTTGGAGAGCGTCGAAATCACGGACGGCAACATCAAAGCCTTTGAACCCTACGCGCGAAAGTTCGGCGTCAGCTACGCACTGCAGCGGGATCCTTCGGCAAATCCCCCGCGCTGGCTGGTGTTCTTCCGGGCAAAGGACGCCGCCGCCTTGGAGGGCGCGTTCAAGGCATTCACAGCCGCAATGGTTGGGCGCGATAAAGATCGCCCATCTACTCGCGACTCTATGCACAAATTCCGCGATATCATCAAGAGCGCGGTTCGTAACAAGACTCGGCATAAGCACAGGGGGGGACCGGAACGATGAGGGCAGTAAAGATTACGACTTTCCTCAAAAAGGCATGTTTTCAAGGAGGCGAAATGATTGACTGATAAACGAGATATTCAAGGCTACAAGGAAATGCAGTCCATGCTTGAAAAAATCAAACAAGCCAAGCGGGATAAACAGAAAACAAAAAAACAAAGCAAAAGCGGGCCAGAGCTATGACGATGGAGATCGCGGCCTTTCTCAAAAGGCGCGCAGCGCCCAATCTGCCTTATCTGCTCATCTTCTGGTTCGCCAATAAGCTGGGCATGGCCTATCGCCTTGCCCCAGGGCATGACTTTCTCCAAAAGTTGACTCGGAGCATGGTCACATTGGGTGCGGCGTCGCCATCGCCCTTGCCCTCATTTGACCCTTTCGACCTATGCGCCGGTCTGGCCGGCGCGGTGGCGGTTTACGTCATTCTGCAAATAAGAAAGAAAAACGCGAAAAAATACCGCAAGGACGCAGAGTACGGATCAGCGCGCTGGGCCGGGCACAGCGACATCACCCCCTTTGTGGACAAAAACCCGGAAAACAACATCATTCTTACGGAGACCGAGAGCCTGACCATGAACCCGCGCCCCGCAAACCCTAAGTACGCCCGCAACAAGAACATGCTCGTCATTGGCGGCTCAGGCTCCGGCAAGACTCGCTTCATCATCAAGCCGAACCTCATGCAGTGCCGGTCAAAAGAGTATCCGGTGTCGTTTGTGGTCACCGATCCGAAAGGCGAACTGCTGGCTTCCTGCGGGAAAATGCTGAGAAGGAACGGCTACCGCATCAAAATCCTGAACACCGTCAACTTCAAAAAATCCATGTATTTTAACCCGATGGCATATATCAGGAGCGAGAAGGACATCCTCAAACTGGTAACCACGTTCATAGCAAACACAAAAAATGACCAGAAAGGCGGCGACCCGTTCTGGGAAAAAGCGGAAACCCTCGGGCGCCCGTAAGGGCTTTGCAGTACCGCTCGTATGTGAGCGTTGGAGTGGAGAGAACTCCATCTGGTTATCCGGCTAACCTGTAACCGAAAGGCCAAGGGGAACATAGCCTGCCGGAAAAGTGTATGCGCTTGAAATCAGTGTATAAGCGTGATATGCGAAACCATAG
>JAISAH010000108.1 GCA_031266805.1 Gracilibacteraceae bacterium | reverse complement strand
CAAATTTCCATATATAGGCAAATGTAGTGGTACGCGTATTTTCTAGTTCCGGAACCCCCGGAAAACTCAAGCTTTCATTTTTTTGACCGTCAAAGTCAAGCCTTACATCTCAAAAATATATTCTCCGCAGCCGCGCGTTGTTTTCTTGCCGATGTGGAGTTGGCTGCCGAGATCAATATACGGCAGGTAAGGAGTTATATCGCCGAAATAACGCGCTACGCCGACAAACCCGTTAACCGGCTGCCGCCCCCCTGTACCTGTATGGAAATTCATGGGCGCAATGTCATATTCGCTTTTAATAAACGGTTTCGCCGCCAGCAGCGAATAGGGAATCACAAACGGGCTTTCGCCGTAATTGTCGATTATTCCCGCTATCCTTCCGAATAAGCTGTTGATAAACGTACTGAAATCCGGCTTCGTTACCGGCTCCTTGTCGCACAGGATCTCCGCCGGCGTGATAAACCTCACGGTCAGCGCGTCGCAATAGGGCAGCCCGTCCGCGCCTTCGTCACTCCAGGTGCGCGCGTAAACCAAACCGTCCTCACGGCACACGGCGTGCCGCAGACTGCCTATGCCTATACTGCGGGCCGCGCTTGCTATTTCCGCGCCGTAATCCGCCGCCCGGCCAAACAGCGTGATGAAAAACGTCAGCGCCTCGCCCTGGTCGTATTCGCCTTTGCTCGGGAAGGGCACGGAAACAGTGTAAGGATTTGGGATACTCACATCGCTTTTGACTTTGAACACATTGCCATAGACACAGCCGTTGCGGCAACCGTATACGCTGTTATTATACCCGCAGTCCACAGTGTCGCAGTCATATTCGGCCGCGTGAGGGATTTGTCCGTACAAGGCCCGCCCCAGCGCGCCGCGGATGGTATTGCCGATAAACGGCGGCAACATGGTTCGCTCCGTGAAACGGAGGGTGAATCGGTATTTTGCCAGCATCAGTTTGTTCATCTTCAACCCCCCTGTCTCCAGGATTTCTGTTTCATTAATCCAATGGCATGATTTCTTGCGGCTTAGCCAAGACCTGCCTGAATTCCGGGTTGCCCATACTGCCTTTGTTCTGGCTGAACCACTGATAAACACCGCTGTTATTGCCTCTTGCGCCTTTCGGATATGAAATATTTTCCGGGACTTTATCGAATCTTGTCATGATCAGGTAATCCCTCAAACTGTCTGATTGCACTAAGTTGACATCATTGTAATTGACTTCGTATTTGGAATCTTCTGGAGGACAAAAAGTCAGATCATCTCGCAGTTTGAATAATTGAGTTTCCTTTACTGTATATTTTACACTGCCATACCCAATCGGCTTCCCGTGACCGAGTTTGTGCGCGTGGGTTGAGCTTCTCTCGCCGAAAGTCAGCACATATAGCAATAAATCCAGTTCTTTTTTAGTAAGCCTGTCGAACATTATCTTAAATTGAAACTTCTTGCCATCCTTAACAGCTCTGACTTTTACCGTTAAATCCGCGCGGTCGTCTCTGCCAGAAGGAGTCAGTTCTTTTTTATGCCAATAGAACTTCCTGCCGCGCAGTTTAGGCGAAAAACGTTTAGGTTGGTTTTGGCGCCTGAGTCTGCCATAATCATAGTTCCACACCTTATAGTCAGATCTATAGTCTTCGGTATAAAATTCCGTGGCCGAGATTTTCGGCGTCCCGAGTATTGGTAACTGACGAGGTTCTTCATAGAAGTCCGAAGGATTTTCTTCAGAATAACCAATGGGAACCGCGTCTCGAAACATGAGACGGGACGCCAATGCGCCGTCTTTTTCATCGCTGATCAATCCGAATAACGCGCAAGCAGGGCAAATTTTAGCGTTTGCCGAGAGGCAACGGCTATGGTCGCCGAGAAGTGTCGAGAGTTTTGCATCGAACACTTCTTTTGATATGCAGGCAGGCGACATATAAAGCGTTGCGCCTACCGTACTGAAGTAAACGGGGATTTCGTTAAGCGTGATATAGTTTGGATACGAACCGGGCGAATCAGCCTGATATTGTTTCCACACATTGAAAAATCTGTTATAGTCATCACTTGAAATCATGTGTGATGTCTGTAATCGTATGAATACCGAGTCATGGTGTTTTCTTTGAAATCTTTCACCGAGAAACAGTATGCCGCGTTCCAGATCCCTGCCGGCAGCAGCCGATAGCCTGTCAACACCACAAAGAGGCGTTCGGAATCCTCTTGAGGTCATATAAGTTGTTCGGGTTGTTCGGATATAAACAGTATCTCCGGTTTTCTTTTGGGTTCCCTCAACATCAATGTGGTAATTTGAGCGTCTGATAGCTGCGCCAAAAGAATGTGTTTTTCCGTGATATACTGCGGTATTAAGCATGACTTTCCTGGCGTTGAACAATTGATAGCCGTTCGCGCCCTTCGTGAGTATTCCGTATTGAGATTTTGCCACGTTGGCGCGCCTATGGAGAAGCACGTTATCGTCACAGGTTGAAAGACAGCTGTTAGTCACCGCTTCAAAGGCAGCCCGCACCGCGCCGCGAATTGAGCTGCCAGGGACGATCGGACGCGCGTAGCGGCTGGTGCAGTCGATGATCTGCGCCAAATCTTCGTAGCTGAAGAAATCATATGCTTTACCGGAAGTTGTTTTTTGATTAACAGTGTTTGTGGATGGAAAGGCTTTTTCCGTTGTTGTATTCGGGATGAACAAGGGGGTAAGTGTTTCCAATTCCACAGAGATAGTTCCGCTTAATTCTTCTTTTGCCTGATGCTTGGACCCGTCGACTGTTTTGTTACAGTTGGCGCTGAGTGAAATAAAGTTATACGGATTTACAAATTGATCGGACTGGTTGCCGTTATCGTAGAAATAATTGCTCACAACTCCACCGCCTTTCCGTCAGCATAATAAAATCCCGTGTAGGCGTGATCCACGATTTCCAGCGCGCCCGCCCCGCTTGCGCTCAAACCGAAATCATACTCTTTGCCTTCTGGCAGAACAGGAACTACGTTATACCGCGCGAAATTCCGGATGCCCAGTTTCAGGGCTACAATATCTTGGGGGAAATTCAGCGCCGCCGGGAAATATATCGCAGCGCCCCGATCTTCCCATAATGGCGTGAACTCAGCCTGAGGTTTATCATTTTCTCTCCAACCGGTTTTCTCTCCGTACATATAATATTTCACTCTGGTGAATTTCGGGATAAAATCGCCGTCAGGGTAATTCTCCGTATCGCGGCATTTGTCACCGCTGAATTTAAGTTCGCGGTTTTCGTCAAACACACGCAACAGAAGCAGGTATTCCTCCGCGAGCGGTTCGTAAAACAAAAACCCGGCGCCGTCCCACTTACCGATTTTCACGCTGTCATACTGCTCCGTGTAAGCCCAGGCTTTGCCGGGAAACGCCGCTTTGATCCTGCCGTAATCTATATTCACACCGATTCACCCGCTTTCTGAATTGCGTCCGCAAGTTTCAGTTTCGGCCCGCTGACTGTCGTTTTTATCCCGTCAACGGCCGCGTCGTCCGCTAATTGAAAGAATCCACGCCCGACCGCTGTCTCGCCGCCTACTTGCATTAAACCTTTGTCAATGCCGTCAAGTCCCAGCAATAGCAGTTCTTTTATGTCGTCTCTGCCTTTCGGGAAACGTATTTCAACTGTTGTTTTGCCGCCGTACCAGGGTTTTTCGCTGAACAGCGCGCCGTTGGCTGCGCCGCCTGTAAATCTGTCGATTTTTACGCGGGTAATATTCCTGTACCCGTCAATATTTTCATCAACCGCTTCGAGAAACGACGCGCCGAATATAATCTGCGAAACCGCGGCAACAGTTTTCCTGTCATAGCTCGCTTCTTTAACATAGCCGAATACGGAGTTGAGATATGTTTCGGCTTTTGCAGGGAATTTCTGTTTCAGCAACCTGTACAGTCCGGAACGAAAGGCGCCCGCCCAGGAAGTGCCAAGGACGACAGGTTCGCCGGCGCTTGAAATATGCGCGCAGTCAGCTGCTTTCTCCCCTTCACGCAAGCCGCGATATACATTCCGCGTGTCACGAATCATGATACTGCCGTCAATTGTCAGAGTGGCAGCGAGAGTAGAATATTTGCTTGAGAATTCATCAGTTGACGCCTTCTCCCAACCATCAGGGCGTTTCCACCCGTCAATCCGTGATTCTTCATCGTATTCAAGAAAATCCAACCAGTTTTGAAGCCCTTTCTTATTCCCCTCTGTCAATTCAAAGGCGCGCTGATCCACAGATACACATTCCACACGCCCAAAACCGCGCCTTGTTTTCGCCCCAAAAGCGAGACCGCCAAATTTTAGCGCGCCGAGCAGTTTTTTCAGAAGCGTTTCATAATCTTTGCTTTTATCGTCTTCACGAATTGTGAGCAACAGGCGCAACGTAAAGCCTGCTCCTGTGTCAATCGCTTCAAAATCATATTTTTTCTTTTCACGCGTGACTTTATTATCATAGTCGAGTTCAACGCCGTTAAATTCAACGACGCTTGCGCCTAAAAACTCGGAATCAAATACCCACAGCGGGCTGACGCTATCTGCTTCGCCGAACAATGTTTCCGCTTCACTGCAGAGAAAACGCAGCACGCCGGCGACGGTTGAGCCGGGCAGGAACGGGGCGCCGCTCGCGTCGCGCAGGACATCGCTGTCAGTGTTTTCGCCAAAACCGCTGCCGATGAGCGCGGGAGTTCGCAGAATACAGTTAGCTTTAACCGCGATTCGCCTGATTACCGGGTTGAGATTATCATTCCTCATTGCTGTCACCACCTTCTCCTGCATATCCACTATTGGCGCGTCTTTTTTGTTTGATTCTTTGCGCGGCGGCTGACAGGAATTTTCGATACGCGACGAAGTTATAGCTTCTCAGTGTCAGCAATTCTGTTATGTGATTTTCCGCTAAATGCGCCGCGTCAGTCTCAAAATATCGTTTCTCTTTGCCCGTTGCGAACTCCAGCGCCGCAATTTCCTGTTCCGCTTGTTTGATATCGCACAATTTTCTAGCAAACGCGCCTAAATCGTTTGAATCACGCAACGCGGCGATAACCCTTTGCATATTCGCGTTTCGCGGGGGATTTTTGAACTTATCGCCGTATTCCGCGCCTTCGGCTATAGCGGCTTTTATCTTGCGGAGTTGGATGACTTCTGGCAGAGTACTGCCCATGACGACCGTTGCCGCCGCGTCATCCCCGCATAACCTGAACACACCCGCTCCCGCTTGAGGCACGTTTTCAAGGCGGATCTGACCAAAACCCTCGCCTGTACGCTTGCCAATGAAGTTCATCCGCAGCGTCGCGCCGCTCCCTATATACCTGAACACGACCACGCCGCCTTCGGCGATCGCTCTCTCTTGTCCGCGCGATAACAGCCATTTGCCGTTATACCCAGCGATCACCGTTTCGGAGCAGGTGCGGCGAATGATCTCCAAATCCGCGCCCAGCGCGTTTTTAATGATATTTATGTCCGTTGTGTTTATGCCGTTTTCATCTTCGAGAATAATTGGCGTGACAGCGACAAGGCGAAAAGTATCACCGTTTTTTAGCGTTATCTCATTTGCCTTGGCGCCGGCTGAGAGTTGCTTGATTTCGGCCTTGCCATACTGAGCCGTGCGGGAGCGGCCTATCCTTAAAATACTGTCGCCGGCGAAAAGGTCGGACAGCAGCAGCAAGTCATCCTCGCTTCCGATCACGCTTCCGGCGAAAGTCTGCCCGGACGCCAGCGCCTCATAGGTGAACATCTCGCCGCCGGTTTTGCCCGCGTGTCCTTTGCCTTTGTCAGCAGGTCTGGCATGGTGGATAAATGTCGTTTTTTCCGCGTCCCTACGTCTCACAAGCCCGTTATCCACAGATACAAAGCCGCCAAGCGATTTACCAATCAGCTCACCTTCTGTTTCATCCGGAATGCCTCCTGATTCGTCCGCAAATCTTGTCTTAAGCTTGTTTGTTTTCAGCGTCGCGGGAGCAGGGTGAAAAACGGCGCCGTCCTTGTAAGGCAGCGCTGCCGTGAAAATAACCGCGCCGTCAAGGAATATGCGCCTGAAATCATTGTTTTGATATGCGTTCTCGCGCGAAAAGCCGTTTCTTTCACCGTATTTTTCAATGTACCGGACCGCGAACGCGCCAAGTATGGAACTGCCGAAGATGTATTCCTCGCAGCCCCGCGGTTTTCCGCCGCGCTCCGCGGAAATCACGGGCTCTATCAGTTCGATCATATAAGAGATCGTTTTTTGGTCGCCATAATCCGAAAGGTTTAATGCTGTCCCGCCTTGGGGTGTGCCATCAAAGACGGCGCATTTGATTTCACCGAGTCCGCGGGAGCGATTCAACCCCATCCAACGGAGCGACTTCACGCACATTTCGAAAAAACCATAAGTTTCAGTTTTAGCATCGTCGGCGAGTGAAACAGGAAACTCGTATATCTGCGCCTTATTCAGGACTCTGGCGGTACGAAGCGTTCCGGGCGCGGCTTTTCCGTCCTCCATTTTCGTGCGGGAGCGAATGCTCGTATAGATTTCCGCAAGTTCCGAACGGTGAGCGCCGCCGATTGCGCTGGCAATGTTATCATAACCCGCAAGCCGCCCATTTCCGAGATTCAGCGCGCCGGGAACGAGTTTCCCGGTTTCGCCAAACAGTTTCGCAAACGCGGCCACATAGCTTCCGTCAACACTGATAATATCCAATCCGCATTCGCGCAGGCAGCCTTTGAGCCGTTTGCCCGGGATATACGGCAGGCCCTTATCGTCAAAGCACACGTCAGTGTCCACAAAGCCCGCGAAACCATCACCTGAAGCCGGGCATAGGTCGGAAAGCAAAGTGACTTTTATGGTCTTATTCGTTACCATTGGCCGCGTCCTCCTTGTTCAGTAAATTTTCATAGGTATCGTAAAGTTCCAGAATATCAAACAAGGCCGCGTATTTACTCCTGTCTCCGTCTTCTTGGAGCGGAGGGAATGTGGGTAGTCTCGCGTCTCGAAGTTGATTTATAGCGAGTTTGGCCGCGCCGTCCCCTGCGCCGATCTCGTTGCGAACGGCTTTTATCTTATTACGCGCTATTTTTGAGTTGCGCAGCATTTTTGTGATCGCTCTGGCATTTCCTTCAAACCACTTGAAGTTTGGGCGCGCGTTTTCAGAGCCGGCTGTAATCCGCCACGGACGGCGCAATATTGTTTTCCTGTCAACCATATACTGCCGCTCGCGCAGCCTTTGCAATCCCGCTACGTTTCCCGACTGGTGCAGATGGAAGTCGATATAGGAACCTGCGCAATCCCGGGAAGATTTTTTTGCGCTCGCGCAAAGCTCTTCCGCCAGTTTATAGGCCTCCGAGAAAGGATAATGGCTGTGAAATATGACTACGCCGGCGCAGGCATACGGCGCGTTACCGTTTCCAAACGGATCTGGCTGTCTTTCAATTTCTCTCAGCAATCGAGTCGCAAAGTCAATCGCAAACCGTCCGCCTATTACAAACGTGATGTCGTCGCCGTCTCTGATGAGTTCAAGAATTGGAGATTTGTCATTGTATATCTTGCCAGGGTTTTCTGCGCGAAGCGCTGCAATATACCCGGCATATGCCGACTCGAATGCGTCAATTGTATCTTTTAATGCAGTCTCGTAGCAAGCATCAATTGCCTGAGACAATTTGCGCATCTTAGGAACGGCTTCAGTGTAACTCCCAAGCTGCTCCTGTTCCATAAATTCTTTTATCCGCGTGCCTATACTGTTGCCGTCCGCGTGAACAATGGCAATCAGACTGTCCACGTTTTTTTCAAACGCAAGTTCATTGAAGTCTTTCAGCTCGCTCTTTCGTTCTTCTTGGCAGTATTTCCTATATCGGGCGCGTTTTTTCACTTGGCTTTCATCCAGAAACTCGTCGTCTTCCCTTGTGACGACAGGCAGCCCTGTTCGCTCGGATTGCTTGGTAATAGGCTGATTGCCGGCAAAGGCCGGAGTATTAAACCCGCCCTTGACACTGGTCAAGCGCTTGTTCAATATCTCAAAATCAGATCTATAGTCCACGAAGTTCGTTTCCACAGCCGCGACGGCTATACCGATACCCGGCGCGGTCTCGTTTGCCTCTATCAGAAAGTCTTTTGTCGCGTCCTGAAAAGTATTATAATCCGCGAAAGCGGCATAGGCATTACCGCCGCCTTGATAGATGATCGCAGCTTGTAACGCGGGATTTAGCTTTCCGCCGTCACGCCATTCCGGCATTTCCGGCTCAATTTTCCGAAGAACCTTTGAGAAAACATTATGGAAAATGTCAGCGACCAGTTTCGACCCGCCAACGTTCTCCGCGAGCTGGTTTGACGAGAAGATGTAGTTTTGAATACTGGTTGTGTCATAAACCGCGAGTATGCCCATGTTTCTCTTGCTCCTTTCGATCGCCGTCTCTGACTTTATGCGGTTAAGTATACCGTGAACGCTGAAGTGGTCCCAATTAAGCCTCAAATCAAATTATACCATATTCTTACACAGCAATCCACTATAATTTTAGGAGAGGTGGATTACCCGCGTGGAGTTCAAAGACTTTGTTTTTTTCGAGAGGACAAATCAATGCCATACATATATCCCCCCTCCAATTTTCAGTGATTACAAATGCTGAAAAATCGGAGGAAAGCTAAATGGGGAAAAAAGGAAATACAGGATCCGGCTTGACGACCGGGTCATTGAAGTTACGCGAGAAATATATCGCGGCGGAACTCGGCATCAGTCAGTCCAACATCTGCCGCAAAGAGGCGCGGATCCTTCTCAAATTACGAAACATGCTCGAGAAATAAATTTTTTTCAGATTTTTGCGCATAGACCACCCCGTTTTTTCGGCTTAATAGTGAGGGGGTTTTAAACCTCCAACGCTCTTTGAAAAACATCGGCGCTCTGCCGGTTATATCCGCAACCCAGGTACATCAGGACTGCGAGGCCCGAAAGGCAAAGCGACGAAGCTGACGCCGCCAGGACATCCGGCCCCGGCGCTGAAAAAAGCGCCAGGCAGCCGGACGAGCGATAAGCGCCGAGCTTGAACAAGCCTATTGGTACGGCTTGATCGCGACGACCCGCAGTTCCAACAATGGTACTTCTGTCTGGCTAACGTCACTGTAAGGGGCAGCTTCCTCAGAACGGGGGAGAGATGCTGCGGCCACCGCGCGAGCGGCGCCGCGGCGCTATGACGCCGATACTAAAGGCGGCTTGGGCGGCGCCCGGTTCCGGGGGCAGGATAAATACGGAACAGGAAAATCTGTTTACAAGCGGCGCGGTTTGGGCCGCGCTCTTGGGAAATGGAAACTATGGGCGGAAAACACCGTTTTTCCGCCTATCCTTCTGTTTCTCAATAAAAACAAAGAAGGAGCAAATGATGAAAAAGCCATATATCTTAACGCTCTGCGCCAAATGCCGGGCTGCGTTTGAAAACACGGGCGCGAAGGTGCGGCGCGTCAGGGGGGATCAGGACTACCAGGAAAAATGCACCTACTGCGGCGTCCGGTACGGCTACGACTACGAAATCACGCCCAAAGAGAGAAGGAAGAAGCTCCAATGAACGAAAAATAGAAAACCGGAGGTATGAGACGTGAACCGGCAGGAAGCTTATAAAACGGTTTTTCGGGAATATCCCGACATTTTGGATGTGGAGCAGATGAGCAAGCTGCTCTCGGTCAGCAAAAAGACGGCCTATCGCCTTTTGCGGCAAGGCTCCGTTGATTGCCTCAAAGTAGGGCGCGAGTACAAGATACCTAAAGTTAATATCATCCGCTATCTGCGAATTGCAGACGAAGCATAAAAAAACAAAAGATAAAATTTTTATGAAAAGTGCAGCACTCGTAGACGCGGCCGATTCCACCTGTTAGACTGTTATTGTCAATGGCGGGTGGAATCTTTGTTGTTAGAACGGAGGGTTTATTTTTGAACACAACACACCTGCAAGAACACCAAAAAATCAAAGTGGCGGGTCATCTCGAGGAAAAGCGCGGCATATTTCAAATGGCGCTCAGTTGGAAACTGCCGGACGGAACCCGCGACCGCAAAAGTCTCTCGACCGGGCTATCGGTCAAGGGCAACAAGAAACGGGCGGAGGGGATGCTCCGCGACAAATGCGCCGAGTTGGAAAATGTGCTGATGGTTGAACTTCGGGAGAAGCTGGCCGTCGCGCCGGGCGATATGGGGAATATGCTTTTCGCGGATTTTATGGAGCATCGTTGGCTGCCGGTTATCAAAACGGAAATAAAGTTGACGACCTATGGCGGTTACTGGCTCAATGTGAAAAGCGTGATTGCTCCATGGTTCCGGGAGCGCGGCATTCTGCTAAAGAATCTGACAGCGGACAATATCAATGATTTCTATGTTGAAAAACTGCAAGGCATCAAGGCCACTTCTGTCCATAAATATCATGCCAATATGCACAAGGCGTTGAAGTGGGCGCTTCAAAAAGGCTGGATTGAACATTCGGTCATGGCGAAGGTGAAACGCCCTAAGGCGGAGCGGTTTGTAGGCAAATTCCTCAAACAATCCGAAGCGGTTGAACTGTTTGAAGCGGTTAAAGGGCATAGACTGGAATTGGGTGTTATTTTGGGGGCTTTCTATGGCTTACGGCGCGGCGAAGTGGTCGGTTTGAAATGGAGCGCGATCAATTTTGAGGCGAACACCGTTACCATTGAGCATACCGTGACCACGACCAGATTTGAAGGTAAAAGTTATATCATCGAAGATGACACCACAAAAAGCAAATCCAGTTTTCGTACTCTGCCGCTGGTTCCGCAATTTCGGGCAAAATTGCTGGAACTGAAACAGGCGCAAGAAACCTATCGTAAGTTGTGTGGAAATTCATATGACAAAGCAGAAGGGCAATACGTCTATGTGAATCAGCTTGGGAAACGGATCAAACCGGGCTACCTCACAACAGCGTTTCCGGAGTTTTTAGAGAAGAACGGGTTCCGCAGGATGCGCTATCACGATTTGAGACACTCGTGCGCCAGTCTATTACTGGCGGCCGGGATCTCCCTCAAACAGATTCAGGAATGGCTTGGACACAGCGACTTCGCGATCACAGCAAATACCTACGCGCATCTGGAATTCAATTCCAAGCTGCAATCCGCAAACGCCATGACCTGGATCGAGAAAACATCGCTGGGGAAGATTTCTGGCGGAGGAGGTGGGGATTGAACCCACGCGCCGTTGCCGGCCTATCGCATTTCGAGTGCGACCCCTTCACCACTTGGGTACTCCTCCAGGTATATGTTCAGTCTCTGAATGAATCAAAATCTTTTCAGGAAATTGAGCAGACATTCAGAGCAGACATAGCAGATTTTCAGTTTTCGATCCGGCCAGGAAATGGCCATACATCAAGGGTTTCCACGATTTCCCCTTCCGTCAAGCTGACCTGATTTCGAGTGCGACCCCTTCACCACTTGGGTACTCCTCCGGTTATCCGAAGTCGTTTCTATTAGAAGCGACGACCGCATTATAGCACGCGCGGCGAAAATACGCAAGAATAATTGCCTGATCCCGCGCCCTGTGCTATACTGGAAAACGGGGTGGATAAATTGTATGAGGATCTGAGGAAAATCATCAACGAGAGCCGGAATATCGTCTTTTTTGGCGGGGCCGGCGTCTCCACGGAAAGCGGCATCCCGGATTTTCGGTCGGAAAACGGCCTTTACCACGCTAAGTCGAAATATGGCCGTTCCCCGGAAGAAATGCTCAGTCATTCTTTTTATGTCGCGCAGCCGGAGATTTTTTTCGCGTACTACAAGGAAAACCTTGTCTTCACGGCTGAACCGAACGCGGCCCATATCGCGCTGGCCCGTCTGGAGGAGATGGGTAAACTCAAGGCGGTCGTCACGCAAAATATCGACGGGCTGCACCAGAAGGCGGGCAGCAAAATTGTTTTTGAGCTGCACGGCTCCATAGAACGCAATTACTGCGAAAACTGCCGCGCCTCGTATGACGCGGCCTATACTCTCCGGCCCGAGGCCTGTACGGGCGCGGACGCCATCGTCCCCCGCTGCGCCAAATGCGGCGGGATCGTCAAACCGGACGTCGTACTCTATGAAGAACCGCTCGACAGCGCGGTGATGAGCGGGGCGATCGCCGCCATCGAAGCGGCTGACACCATGATAGTCGGGGGCACGTCCCTGGTGGTTTATCCCGCGGCGGGGCTGCTGAATTATTTTAACGGAAAAAACCTCGTGCTGATCAACAAATCCGCCACTCCTTATGACAGGAGAGCCAATCTGGTCGTCAACGCGCCTATCGGCGAGGTCATGGCGGCTGTGGTCTGAATAAACACAAATAAAGACGAATTGTTTTGACACTTCCCTCCTTTTGCGGTATTCTTACAAGTACTAAATACATGGCGAAGGGGCTGTTTCGGCGTCTTCGCGGAAAGGCATGGACTGATGGCTGTTAGAATCATCTGTGACAGCACTTGCGACATTGACAGATCTTGGACGGAGGCGCGCGGAGTCGACGTCATTCCGCTCAAAGTGATGTTCGGGACGGAGGAATACACGGACAGCGTGACCCTCAGCAAAGAGCGGTTTTATGAAAAACTGTCCGCCGAGAAAACCTTGCCGACCACCAGTCAGGTGACCCCGGGCGAGTTCAATGAAATTTTCACCCGCGTTCTGGAGGCGGGCGACGATATAGTGTCGCTGTCCTTGTCCAGCGCCATCAGCGGTACTTACCAATCCGCCGTATTCGCGAAAAACGCTCTCTCCAGCGACCGGATCTTTCTGTTTGACTCTCACGCCGCCACCTGCTCTCTCGCGCTCATGGTGCGCATCGCCGTTCAGCTGCGGGACGCCGGTCTCCCGGCGGCGGAGATCCACGCCAAGCTGGAGAGCCTGCGCCCGAAACTGCGCCTGCTCATATGCCTGGACACCTTACATTACCTGAAACTGGGCGGCCGTCTGCCCGCTTCCTCCGCTTTTATCGGTGAACTGCTCAATATCAAGCCCATTCTGACCTTGGAAGAAGGCAAAGTCGTCGTCGTGGAGAAAAAACGCAGCATGACCAAATCTTTTGAATGGGTGGGCGACAAAGTCAACGCCACGGGCATGAGCGGCGAATACCCGGTTTGCTTCGGCCATAGTAACGCGCCGCAGGCCCTGGCCGCTATGGTCAAACATCTCAGCGGCAAGGGCGTCCCTTTGCCTGATCCGCTGGATGTGATCATCGGCCCCGTCATCGCCACGCACGTCGGGCCGGGCGCCGTCGCGCTGGCTTATATCGAGAAGTAGCGACGCGCTTCGGGGAGAGTCTTAGACAATGCGAAACATAAAAACAGCGCTGATCATTTTTCTGCCGTGCGCGTTACTCGCCCTTGTCTTTGGCATGTTCTTCTTTTTGCCGCAGCCGCCGCGCTCCCCGGCCGCTTTTTCGCCCCCGGCCGTCGCCGCCGTCCAACCGGCGGCAAGCCAGCCGCCCGCGCCGGAACCGCTTCCCGCCCAATCGGCGGCGCCGTCCCCGGAGGGACCGATCCGCTATATCTATGAGCAGCTGACCCCGGGCGAAAAAACGGTGTATGACCGTTTGCGCGAGGCCCTGCAGAAGATGGAGCCAAGCGCCGTGCTCTCCCGGGACGAAGCGCGGGGACTCGGCACGTTTGACGTCATTGATATTTATTACGCCGTTATCTGCGACTACCCGGAAATTTTCTGGGCGGACAGCTATATTTACACAGGCGTCTCACCTTTTTCTCAAGACGCCTATTTGCGCGTTACCTTCAATTTTACGATGACCGCGGCGGAACGCGACGCAGCGCAGGAAAAAATCGACGAATGGGTGAGCGCCTGCCTGAGCGGATTAGGCAGCGGGGCTGACGATTTCAGCAAGATCCTTTATGTTTATGACTATATCATCAGTCATACCAAGTATGACATAACCGCCGAATACAGCCAGGACATCGTCAGCGTGTTTCTCAACGGCCGTTCCGTCTGTATGGGGTATACCAAAGCGACACAATATCTTTTGCGGCGGCTCGGCATCGCCTCGGCCGTCATTCCGGGCGAAGCCGCCGGTCTAGGTCCTCATGCCTGGAACCTGGTGCTGGCGGAAGGCGATTACTATTATTTGGACGCCACCTGGGGCGATCCCGACCTGTCCAAAAACACCTACGCCTCATATGATTATTTTCTCGTCACATCCGCGGATATGGCCGCCACGCACCAGCCGGACGTAAAATACGCGCTGCCGGACTGCGCGGCCACGCGCCTCAACTATTTCAACGTCATGGGCCGGCTGTTTGACAAATACGACAGAGCCGCTCTTTCCCGCGCCATGAGGGAAGACCTTGACGCTTCCGGCCTGTCAGCCGTCAGATTTTCGTCGGCGGAGGCGTACTCCGAAGCGAAGCGCGACCTGTTCGACAGCCAAAACATATTCACCGTCAGTTCGAATCCCCGCATATCCTATTTTTTATCTGATGATTTGCGCATCATCACGGTGCTGGAACGGTAAAATCAATCAGTGCTTCCCAGCGGTAAAAAACGCGTTTATCTCCGCTTCACAGGCGCGCATGGCCTGAATAGTGCGGCTGATCAGCGCGTCGAGTTCCCAGCCCAGCATGGCGGCGCCTTGTTCTATCACGCTTCGCGAACAGCCGGCCGCGAAACTCTCGGTCTTCCATTTTTTCTTCACCGATTTGAGTTCCAGATCCGCGACGCTGCGGGAAGGCCGCACGATGGCCACCGCGCCGATTAGTCCCGTCAGCTCGTCCGTGGCGAACAGGATCTTTTCCATCTCGTGTTCCGGCCGGACGTCCGTCACCAGCCCGTATCCATGCGAAACGGCGGCGTGGATCAGGCGTTCGTCCCAGTCGAGTTCCCGCATGAGGGTCTCTGTTTTCCGGCAATGCTCCTGCGGCCAACATTCAAAATCCAGATCATGCAAAAGACCGGCCAAGGCCCAAAAGTCCGCCTCCGCCTCATACCCCGCATCTACGGCGAACCAGCGCATCACGCTTTCCTCCGTTAAGGCGTGCCGCAGATGGAAATCGTTTTTGTTATACCGCGTGAGTACCGACCAGGCTTCTTTCCTGTCAGGCAAATAACTCATTTTTCCCTCTTCTTTCCGCGTTTATTCAACAGATCCGATACGTTCGCTCCGCCGCGTTCGCGCTTTTGGCGCTGTTTCATCATACCATGAAAGGATCACCTTGCCAAGCGCCGTTCAGACCATATACACTTCAAACCCCGTCATTCCGGGCTTGTCCCGGAATCCAAACACTATGCCGCTAAAACGGCAGTCTCGCACCTGAAATGGAAGGCGGGAACATGGATTCCGGCATGAAGCCGGAATGACGGGAGGATTGATCCCGGATTCCGCGACAAGCCGGGAACCGGAACGGCGGGCTTTAGAAAACATGGCGAAAAAACGTGACATTTCAGAAGGGTATATAGTATAATGAAAAAAGAACATTTTTTTATGCGCCGGAAAATTTTGATTCCGGAGAAAGAGTGAACAAAACCGCTTATGAGAAAAAAACGGCTTATATCTATTTGCGCCATACTCGCCCTCGCCCTGCAACTCTTGCTCTGCCCGCCAGTGCTTGCGGCGGGGGAGGATTTTTCCGTCACAAACTACAATCTAAGCGGACAAACGCGGATTACCCCCGGAACATCATTCGTGCTGCATCTGACATTAAGCCAGTTGCAGGAAGGCGTCCATAAAGCTGAGATAGATGCTGCTACTGATATCCGTTTTTATATTGATGAAACAGCTTGCAGTTTTTATCTGACCGACGGCAGCGAGGACGCCAAACTGCCGCAGTTGAACTGGTTCGATGGTAATATCTCCGGCGATGTGAAAATTCCGCTCACTTATGACGGCGGCACGCGTAACGAGATACCGATCAAGGCTAAAATCAGGGCGGACGGCACGGAACTTACCATTGCCGGAGGCACTATCCACATAAACACCGCTACCTCCTCATCATCATCCGACGACCCGGAACCCACCCCCGGCAGCGGCAACACCCCGTATCTCCGCCTCAAACCGCGGGCCACCCCCAGCGGTAACGCAGGCGAGCGCGTCTACCTCTCGCTCACGGTGGAAAACCTCGGCTGGGAGAACGCGAAAAACGTGCAGATAATGCCGGTTTTTGAGGAGGGCAGCGTCTTTTCCCCGGACGGGGTCAACATGATCCAGGATCTGGGAGATATTGAGTACGACCGCTCGCGCAATATCTCGTTCAGTTTTCTCATCGACCCGGCGGCGGCCACCAAAGTCTACACGATGACTTTCTCCTTTAGCTACATGGATCCGGAAGGGACTATCTACGGCCGTGACACGGCGATCACCGACAGGGTGTATATCAACGTCACAGGCGGCGCGGCCAGCAACCTCATCCTGGCCGACATGGCCTTCACGCCGGCGGAAGGGAATATAACCGCCGCGCTCAGCGTGAAAAACACGGGCGCGTTCGAGGCGAAAAACCTGACGCTGGCGCTGACCGATCTCACCGCCGAAACGCTGACGCTCACCGCCGACACGAATGTGCGCAAACTGGGCGATCTGGCCGGCGGCGCTTCCCTGCCCGTCAGTTTTGTCCTGCGGCCGGCCCAGGAACTCACGCGCGGGAGCTATCCGCTCACGGTAAAACTCACTTACTCAGACGGGGACGGCAAGGATTTTGAGGAAACGCAGCAGATATTCGTGCCGGTGGATTCGAGCCAGGGCGGCAAAACCGTGCCGAAGATCATCCTCGACCGCTACAGCTGCGACCCGGTCATCGCCCGCGCCGGCGAAAATTTCACTTTGAACATGACTTTTTTGAACACCAGCGCTGCGAGTTCCGTGCGCAATATCAAAATATTTCTCACGGTGCCGCAGGGCGACAGCGACAGCACCAACAGCGCCGCGGCCAAGGGCAGCGTTTTCTCGCCTGTGAGTTCCAGCAACACGTTTTTCATCGACTCTATCGCGCCCAGGGGCACTTCGGCCAAAACGCTGCAGTTTTACACGATCCCGGACGCCAGCCCCCGCACTTACACGCTGACGGCCAATATAGAGTACGAGGACGAGACGGGAAAAGAGTACGCCTCGGAGGAACTGATCGGGATACCGGTCAGCCAGGTCGTCAAAATAGAAGTGAGCGAGCTGATACTGCCGACTGAGGCTTACGCCGGCGACATGGTCAGTGTTTCCACGAATTTTTACAACACGGGGCGCGCCAATGTCAGCAATCTGATGTTGAACATGGAAGGCGATTTTCAGACGGATAACGCCCGCTACTATGTCGGCAATTTTAACACGGGCGCCACCGACTATTACGAGGGCAACATCATACCGTCCGAACCCGGCCTGCTGGAGGGCGATTTTGTCGTTTCCTATGACGACCCGTCCGGGGACCATGTGGAGGAACGCTATCCTTTCTCGCTCAATGTGCAGGAGATGCCGGAATTCACGCCGGATACCGACATGCCGGCCATGCCGCCGCCTTCCGTGCCTTGGTGGAAAAACCCGGTCGTGTGGGGCGCGGCCGCCGGTGTGATCGTTCTTTTCTTCCTGCTGCGCAAAAGGGGCCCTGTGCGGAAGTGGCTTGGCCGGCGGAAAAACGGAGACGACGATGAGATTGATTGACATTTTTATCCTGGGATTCGGCAATCTTCTGCGCCGCAAACTGCGCACTTTTCTCACGGTCCTCGGCGTGATCATCGGCGCCGCCTCCATCATCACCATGCTCTCCCTCGGTTTTGGCATGAAGGAGGCGCTGCGCAGCCAGCTGGGCGGGGCGGGCAGCCTGACCATGATCCAGGTGAACGAGAGCTATGAATACAGCGAGGTCAGTATGGGCGGCGGCAGAGCGGTGGCGTTCGTCAGCGGTTCCTCCTCCTCGCGCAATGAAAGGCCGACGCTGAACGCCGAGGCCATAAAGAATTTTGCCGCGCTCGACCACGTCGTCGCCGTTTCGCCGGAAAAAAACGCTTATATCCGGCTCGTCTGCGGTAAATTGGTGGGCGACGTCAGCGTGATCGGCGTGGACGCCGCCCAGATGGAAAATTTTGGATTCAACCTGGAGGCCGGCCGGCTGCTCGCGCCCGGGGAAGACGGGATGGTTTTCGGCCATTACGCCCTGTACAATTTTTATGACCCCCGGCGGCAGGACTGGGCGAATTTTGACGATTCGCAGCCCCCGCCCGTCGACGTGCTGGAGGAAGGAAAAATATCCTTAACTTTTGACCATTCCTACGGCAACCGTCGTCAGTACAGCGACGCGGGTCAGGGGGCGAGCGGCGCCAAACCCAAGCTCTACAAGGCGGCGGCCGTCGGCATCCTCGACGACGACAACTGGAATTACACCTGGAACGTTTATATGGATATCACCGCGCTGAATAAGATCATCAAGGACAACGACAAGATCCAAGGCGTTCAGTCGGGGACCCAGCAGCGGAGCGGGCGGAATACGGAGGAAAAATACGACCTGATCCGCGTCAAGGTCGACGATGTGGAAAACGTGCTCGCCGTGCAGGACGTCATTCAAAATATGGGCTATCAGCCTTACAGCGACGCCGAATACCTGAACTCGGTCGAGGGCACCTTCAACACGGTCCAGCTCGTTTTGGGCGGCATCGGCGCCGTATCGCTGCTCGTGGCGGCCATCGGCATCACGAACACGATGATCATGTCTATTTACGAGCGCACGCGCGAAATAGGGGTGATGAAGGTTATCGGCGCGGCTATATATGATATACGCACACTTTTTTTACTAGAATCGGCCATCATCGGCCTGATGGGGGGCTTGCTCGGCGTAGGGCTAAGTTATTTGCTGTCGCGGATCATCAATACCTTGGCGGCGTCCAGCGAGAGCATGGGCGGCGCTGTGGATAAAATATCCATCATTCCGCCTTGGCTGGTGCTGGCCGCGCTGGGAATGAGCTCGCTAGTGGGCCTCATATCCGGGTATTTGCCGGCGAGGCGGGCGATGAAACTAAGCGCCCTAGACGCGATCCGCGCCGAATAACTCTCCACTCTCCTCCACACTCTCCACTCTAATGCACGCGCAGGGACGGGGTTGCGGTTGCACTCCGCCCCTTGTTGCATTCCGGGCTTGTCCCAGAATCTGGATTCGATCCCTCGCGTCATTCCGGCTTTATGCCGGAATCCAAAAAATTACAATTCGAGCATGTACATAGTGAAAATAATCACAATAAAAAATTTTCCCACGAACCAAAATATTGCGTTTTGTGACCGCCGTGTGACCGGGAGGTGATATAATAATTTCAGGCTGATGTGTCATTTTACCTAAACTGTTACATAATCGCGAAGACCTTGATTTTATCCGCCTTTTCGCCCCCTCCTTTTTACTGAAAAATCCGCCGCCGGAGCCCCCGGCGGTTTCTTGAACGCCTGATGTGTCAAGGGTTTCCGCAGGAATGTAACAGTTTAGGTAAACTGTTACATAACGCGTCAAAGGGACTCCCTCTCACTACTACCGGAAACGGTTGACATAGACGGTTATCTATCATGAAGTGTCATTCCGGCTTTATGCCGGAATCCATGAATCCATCTTGGGAAGGTTACTTATTAATTTTATGGAGGGATTAATTATGCGCGGATGGAAAACCATACTGTCGAAAACGATTGCGTTGCTGCTGGTCACGATGCTGATATTCGGGGTACTGCCGCCGGGGACGGCAAGTGCTTATGGCGAGGGTGATGTTGATAATTTTATCAGTATTTACCCTGAACGATTGAACAGCTATTTAACTCGTCACGCATATGATTTTAGCTATAATGATTTTGCTACTTGGCTATTTACAAGTTATGACCAACGTGACCCTGATCCTGATAACGGATCTGGCATCATGTCATCGTTTGGAATAATCGCTTCAGCATATGCTGGGAAAATCCTCAAACTAAATGATGCTTCTAAAAAACAATTCAATGATATATTTAAAGACTATGTGGAAAAGTTCATTGAAGGCGATAGTGTTCCCGCTGAACTGCGTTCAGCATTGGAACATATCCTGCGGGCTGTTGTGGATAACGCTAATGCAGGCACTGCAGATCAAAAATTATCTGAACGTTTAATCGTACTCTTAGGCCAAACAAATAGCATTAGCAATGTTAACTATATTGTAGAATTAAATTACCTATTTAATGTCTTAGCTACTCAAAAAGGGGCGGTGACATTTAGTAGTGGTTCGACTCACATTAACTCTGAAAACAAAGGCAATATCGACTTGGATGCCGCTTTTGATGCTCTGAAACTGGTGGATTTTTCAACATACAGCGCTTCGCTGTCTAATGGCGATATTCTTTCTGTTTTGCCGCAGTTAGCGGAAGATTTGGATACTCTAAAACCTTTTCTTGATGCTATTGATGCGCTTGAGAGTATAACCTATTCTGGCCATGAAAGCACCATAGTAAATGCCATTCTTACTGGGGATAAAACGAAAGATGAGACAGAAAATTTCGTTTCTATAGCGGATATCTTGGTAGAATACGTGGCGGAAGAAGTTCTGGCGGGTGAGCCTGCACTTGTCGATTTGGCGAAAGCCTATCTCCAGGACGCGCACACCATGGCCGACCTCCAGGCAGAACTGGAAGGACTCGCCAATCTTTTTTCCGACGATCCTGACCCTGATCTACAAAAGGCCACTTTGAAAGATCTATTAGCTGCTTCCGGCATATTGGTAGTGGATGATGCTGGCGCGGTTTTAGATGTGGACATTGGCAAGGCCTTGGGATATCTGGACATTGATGAGGGTACTCTCAAAAAAGTGCTGAGTGATACTTTCACCAGAACGGTAAAGAAACTCAATGATCTTGCATTGGATTTACAGAATGACACATTAACGCTTGTTGAGTTAGAGAAGCAAGCGGGCATTATAATCGGCGGTCTGGCAGGAGAACTGGACGCGCTGGAAAAAGCAGGCGTTCCTTCCGATATTATAAATGAGTTGAAGGGATTTTTGGATGAGAAGACCATCATTGATAAGGCAAAGGCATTAGTCAAGAAACTACTGGAAGATTATGAAGATCCCAAACCGCAGACAATGTCTATGATGAGCCTTTTCCCAATTACTCCGCTTACTGATCCGACAACCGACTTGGAGAAATTATACACCGAATTTGCCAAATTATGGACTGCTAACGAAAACACTATTAACCCTATCATTGAAAAAATCATTAAAGAATTAAAAGAACGAGGCATAATATTCACGGATCCAGCATCTAAACAGGTAGACGCTGTCGCCAAATTGCTAAAAAATTATCTTAAAATGAGTGCGGACTATTTATTAGGCGAAGATCCATCCCAAACCCCATCCCCCTTGCAAACAAAAGTGACCGCTGTCAAAATATTCCTTAATGATTATCTCAACGTTAGCGGATCCGAGGTCGAAGAATACATCATAAATTTGCTTGACGACTCTTTGCTCCAAATTGTCAAAGATGCATTGCCATCATCCTTGTCCGCCTTGTCCGCTGCTGTACCTGACGGCGATGAGTTGTGGGGGTATGTATTCGCTGATGATGACTGGACGCTGACTCCAGCGGCAGCCAAGGTTATCGCCAAAAATTATGTTAAAGCGGCTAATTTCATCAATGGTCTCATTGCCGCTAATACAGCAGAAGTCAGTAAGCTGAAAGTTTATCTGACAAAGATTTACAACAACATCCACTACGTGGCTGATTACATCAGCGGCAAAGGCTTGGTAGCAATTACAGCAACCAATGAGAATCCCAGTTACTACAAAGAGCCGTTGTACTCGTTGGCCACAAATTACGACGATTTAGTCTATGATGACAAGTATAAAGCATTCATCGAAAATATGGGTATCAGTTTCCGGTATGCCTTGGACAACGACAACGACTTTGAAATTCAGGGCAATATACTCTATGCTAAAGCTCCCGACGCCACCGGTCCAGTCACAGTTACTGCGGAAGCGCAGTTCAAATATAATTCGCAGAGCTACACCTTCTCACTGGCCCAAAAAGAATTACTGGTCGCCATTCCAACGTCTGGAATAGAAGCGAAAGGGCTTGGCGATTTGGTGGCCGGAAAGTGGAGTGAAGCGCGCGTTGAGTCCACCAGCACGGAGGAAGTGCCGAATGTGACAGCGGTCATTGAACTGAGCGATTTTGACGGTTTGGCCGTAAGCGACTTGGATCTGGAGTATGATCCCGGCGACGGCAGTGGTTATCAATCATTGACGATAACAGACAATAGTGATGGTACCGGAACAATCAATTTCCCAGCATTTGATCTGGCGAAGGGAACGGGTTATGTAGCTCTGAAAGTCAAGGGGGAAAAGGCCGGAACCTTTAAATATAGTATAAAGGTAAAAGCTTCAGATAATACAGTGATCGCTGAGACAGAGGGCATGGCTACGGTGACAGCGGTGCCAAACATCACCACAACAAGTCTGCTGGGCGGCACAGTAGGCGCGGCATACAAGCAAACCCTTGAGGCTGATGGCAGCGCACCCATAACATGGAGCATTGAACCCAGCAGTGGGAGTTTGCCGAACGGTTTGTTGTTGAACACCACTACAGGAGAGATTTACGGGACGCCCACGACGGCTGGAATGGCGACTTTTACAGTGAAGGCCGAAAACAGCGCGGGCAATAACACAAAACAACTGTCTATCGTCATAGATCCTGCGCCAACGGCGCCGAGCATCATCACAACAACTCTGCTGGGCGGCAAAGTGGGCGAGTCTTATAGCGCAACCCTCACGGCCGACGGCGACGCACCCATAACATGGAGCGTTGAAATCGGAAGTTTGCCGGGCGGTTTGTTGTTGAACACCACTACAGGCGTGATTTACGGAACGCCCATGACGGCAGAGACAGCGACTTTCACCGTGAAGGCCGAAAACAGCGCGGGCGATGACTCAAAAGAACTGTCTATCGTCATAGATCCCGCTCTGCCGGCCCTCACAGCGCCGACGATTACCACGACAAGTCTGCTGGACGGCAAAGTAGGCGAGTCTTATAGCAAAACCCTCGCGGCCAATGGCGACGCGCCTATCACATGGAGCGTTGAAATCGGAAGTTTGCCGGGCGGTTTGTCGTTGAACTCCGCCACAGGTGAAATTTCCGGAACGCCCACGACGGCAGAAACGGCGACTTTCACCGTGAAAGCCGCAAACAACGCGGGCGATGCCACGAAATCATTGACTATCACGATCACACCGGAAACCTCAACGCCTCCGGATCCCCCGGTCAGCGGTTCCTACTCCGTCACACCTGACACCACTTTTACCGCCGTGTACTACGGCTATGACCCAATTGACCCGAAACCCGTCACTATCTCCAACACCGGCGCTGTAGACTGGAAGAATGTGAGTTTAAGTCTCGAAGGGACTGACCCTGACGCTTTCGAGATACTTGACCCCATCGGCTCTTTCGATGTAGACGCGAATGATACAGTGAGCGTCAGTATCAGTCCGGTGCCCGGACTGTCCGCGGGAACCTACAACGCGGTTCTGACCGTCAGCGGCAGCGGTGCTACCCGTTCGGTCGCGCTGCATTTCACCGTTGATCCGCGGCCTGTGACCGTCACCGCACCGGTTATCCTGACTCCAAGTATAGGCGGCACGCCTGTTACCAATATCACCATGGGCGAGTTTACGCTGACTGTGGAGTGGGAGCCGTCTCATGCGGCTTTTGCCGCCTACACCCCGTATGCCGCCAAAATCAGCCTGCCTAATCCCAATTACGCGCTGATTGGTATAACCAATATCCCCGGCGCGACAGGCGGTCTCGGATATGACGCTGTTAACCAGACAGTTACAGCGAAATTCCCGGCCATATTCCCCGCGCCCAGCAGCGACAGCGGCGGCGGGGGCGGCGGTTCCATCATCGTCACGGAGGAAGAAGTTCCTCTGGCTGCTTTGCCCACGTCCGCCATCAGCTATATCTACGGCGCGGACAGAACAGAGACGGCCATCTCCATCTCGAAAGCCGGCTGGACCTCCGCTGAGGCCGTGATCCTCGCCCCCGGCGACAACGACCATATCATCGACGCTCTCTCCGTTTCCTCCCTCGCCGGACAGGACGACATCCCGATTCTGCTCGTGCTAAACAACAGCATCCGTGAAAACGTGTTCACAGAGATCGCGCGGCTCGGCGCCGGCAAAGCCTATGTTGTGGGCTCGCTGGGCCAAGGCGTGGCCGATCAGCTCCAAGCGCGCTTCCCGGCCATGGAGATCATCGTGCTGCAAGGCGCGAACCGGGTGGAGACGGCTAAACTGATCAACGCCCGCATCACGGCCCCGCAGGGAACGTTTGTCGTAGGTTATGGCGCCGTAGCCGACGCGGTGTCCGCAGCCTCGTTCGCGGCGGCCAACGGCTATGTGATCCAGATCGCCGCTCCCGACGCGGCATTCGGCGGCGACTCCTCTCTCGGCGGCTATGTCCTGGGCGGCCCGAGTCTCGTGCAGGACGTGAGCGGCCTGACCCGGATCTACGGCGAGGACCGTTACGCCACGAACCAAAGTATGCGTGATTCTCTCACCTTTATGTACGACATCGTGTATTTCGCGAACGGCGTCACGCTGGTGGACGCGCTGACCGGTTCGGCTCTGGCGGCCAAGACTCGGTCGGTCGTCCTGCTCACGCCGCGAAACGATCCGGTTGGCCTGAACCTCGGCCCCGTGACCCCGGAAACCAAAGTCTACGGCTTCGGCGGCCCGGCGGTCTGAGACCTGAACAAGCAACTGAATAAGTAATACTCGTAACGCAATAGGCCCGCCCGAGTAAAGGGGCAGGCCTATTGCCATTTTTTGGATTACGGGACAAGCCCGGAATGACGCGGGGGTTGGTTCCGCGGATTCCGGGAAGGTATGGCCTCAGTGTTTCAGGCAGCCAATCGGGACGATATACACGCCGTCGGCCCGGCGATACCCTAATTCCGTGGCGGTCAGCACCATCAAAAATGACGGCTCCCGCATTTTGTCCGCGTTGATTTTTTCGCGGAGTTTTTTCAGGTTCCCGGCGGCGGTTTCAATTTCCTTCGCCCCCATCTTGACCTCGACCGCGCCCCAGCGCCCGTCTTTCAAATGGACGACCGCGTCCGCTTCCAGCCCGCTTTTGTCGCGGTAGTGGAAAACCTCGCCGTCTATCGCTTGCGCGTATACACGCAAGTCGCGCACGCAAAGAGACTCAAACAACAGCCCGAAAGTATTGAAGTCGGCAAGCAGGCTGTCCGGCGTGGCGCGGAGTACGGCGGCGGCGATGGACGGATCGGTGAAATGGCGTTTGGGGGAAGTTCGCAGCGCGGTCTTGGAGCGCATAGCCGGATTCCAAGCGGGCAAATCCTCCACAACGTAAATACGGCGCAGGGCGTTCAGGTGGGAGGATATCGTTTTTTCGGAAATTGTGTCCTCATCGCCGGCGATATCATTTTTTATGGTCGTAAAATTCGCCATCGTGGAGACATTCCTCGCCAGAGAGCGCATTAAAGCGCGGACGCGGGCGGGACTTTTTTCAACGCCGCCCACGCGGGACACGTCGATGTTGATGACCGCGTCGACGTAATCATATACGCGCCGCAGGGCGGCCGACTCCTTTTCGCCGATCGAGGCGGGCCATCCTCCCCGCGTCAGCGCATAGGCTATCCGCTCGACGGAGAGCGCGGACAGCCCCTCTCCGCCGCAGTCTTCGTCAAATAAGGCTTTTAGTGAAACGTCGCCGCTGGATTCCAGCGATTCAAATAAGGTCATCGGCCGCATAAGCAGCCGCGCGATTCGACCCGTGCCGGTGTGCCGAACGACGTCGTCTTCCGGTACGGCTGATCCGGTCAGGATAAACTGCCCGCTCTCTCCCCGCTGGTCTACCGCGAAACGAACCGCGTCCCAAAGCACAGGGGCCGTCTGCCATTCGTCGATCAGGCGCGGCGTTTCGCCTCTCAGCAGCAGCGAAGGCTTTATATCGGCGCTTTTTAGATATGCTTCCGCATAGTCCGGATCTTGCATGAGCAGTTTGCTGGCGGCCCATTCCGCCGCCGTCCGGGTCTTTCCGCACCATTTCGGACCCTCTATCAGCACCGCGCCGGACGACTCCAGCGCGGCATTCAGCACATCGTCCACGATACGCTTTAAATATTTCCGTTTCATGCCGCAAGGCCTCCAAAGTGCAGGATACATCTAAATGATAGCCTCTACTTCCGAGTTTGTCAAGCTTTTACTTCCGAGTTTGGCCTAGTTTTACTTCCGAGTTTGACCTAGTTTTACTTCCGAGTTTGGCCTGATTTTACTTCCGAGTTTGGCCGTTATTTACTTCCGAGTTTGGCTGGATTGCGTTTTGTGGCCCGCCGGTGATATAATAATCCCTGAAATATGGAGACGGCGCGCGGATCCAGCATCCAAATCAAGGAGGGGAGGGAAGGGACGCGGATGAAAACCGTCGTTATTTACACTGACGGCGCCTGCTCCGGAAATCCGGGCCCGGGCGGCTGGGGGGCCGTTTTGACTTACGGCGAAACCAGCAAAGAGGTGAGCGGGTTCGCGCCGGATACGACCAACCAGCGCATGGAGCTCACGGCGGCCGTCCGCGCTCTGGAACAGCTGACAGAGGCGTGCCGGGTGGAATTATACAGTGACAGCGCTTACCTGATCAACGCTTTTACGCAGGGCTGGCTGGACAAATGGCAGCGCAACGGCTGGCTGACCTCAAAAAAGGAAGCGGTGGACAATCAGGATTTGTGGCGGGCGCTGCTGGCCCTGGCCCAAACGCACGCGGTGAGCTGGCACAAGGTAAAAGGCCACGCCGATAATCAGCAGAACAACCGCTGTGACGCCCTGGCGCGGGCGGCGGTCCGTTCCGGCGGCGAAGAGATTCTTCGTTGAAATGCGGCCGCGAATATGCTACAATCCTGAATATGGAGGCCTTGCGTCAAGCTAGCTTGAGTTCCGGGGGGCGCGTATCATCGAGAATTATGTGGAAAAAATCTACGTCCTTGTACACCGCTGTCACGAGCAATGCATCAAGCTGATCCACGCCACTCCGGACGGCAAACCCGGCGGTCAGGGGATCGGCTTAAAGCAGGGCATAATCCTGAAGATCCTGCTGGAGCGTGACGGCCTGACGCAGCGGGAGCTGACGCGGTTTTTGCAAATCACGTCCTCGTCATGCGGGGAGCTGATCGCCAAGCTGGAGCAGGGCGGTTACGTCAGGCGAAAGGCAAACGCGAGCGACAGGCGCACCTTTGACGTGTTCCTGACCGCAAGCGGGCGGGCGCTCGGAGAAAAGTACCGCGACGAAAGCCGGGAAATGCTGGAGGAATGGGGCGGGAATCTCACCGCGGCGGAGAAAGAGCGGCTTTTTCGCTTGCTCACAAAACTGAGCGCGGGGCTTGACGCGCAGATCGAAAAAGACGGAGGACGCCGCGATGCTCAAGGCATTTAACCCGGTGGCGCGCCGGGAGTGGTTCGGTCTTTTCGCGCTGACCGCTTGGTATTTCTCCGTATACCAAAGCTACGACCCTACGATTTATGCCCGGAGCATGAATATGTTCTGGTTCTCTTTGGCGCTTGCCGTCCCCATGATCGCCCTCGGCGCCGTCTGCGGCGACAATATCGGGGCCGTGGCGCGGATCGCCCGCTTCAGCGCTCCCGTTGGGCTGGCCGGCACTATCGTCATGCCGCTCCTGCCCCCGCCGGGTTTTGTCGCCCTCTTCATCATATCGCCCGTATTCATCGCACCGCTCATCTTGCGCTGCTGTTACGGCGTCGTGACCTCCGCTGGAGAAAAATGGAAATTAACGGCTTTTATGACGGCGATTACCGCCGCCATTTTCGCCCACGCTCTCTGGCTTCTCTTGGCGCGGACGCTCATGTTCCCGCCCTTCGGCCAATTCCTTTTCCCCGCGGCGGCCGGCCTTATTTCCTACGCCGCCGTCGCTTGGCGGGAACCGCCTGTTTGTGAGCCTTCCACGCGCGCGGGCGCGTTTTTGTTTTTGCAGCCCCGGTACGTCGTTTTAGCGGCGGCGATATTTTTGCTCATATGCGCCTTCGATCTCGCCTCGGATCTGTTTCACAGCTATTTCCTCGCGGAGGGCCTGCGCGGCGACCCGCTGCTTTTTGCCGGCGGCGTGCTGCTCCCCGCCGTGAGCCTGAGCGTTTACGCCCTGTTTACCGACAGGCTGCGGGAAAAACAGGCGATGATCGTCGGTTTTTCCTTATATTTATTGGGCCTGATTCTGGCCCTGCTGCGGCAGGGGGAGCCGGATCTCCTGCCGGCGCTCATCATCGCGGACGGCGTCGGCGGCGCTTACTCGGACTTTTTTGTCGTCGGGTTTTCCATCATGTTTTTTTCCCGGACCGACAAACCGGTCCTCATGGCTTCCCTGGGCATGGCCTTGGATATCCTCACGGCTTCTTCCCTCTGGGCCTTTGAAAGTCTGGCGCCGGTCTTTTTCCCGGGGGAAACGCTGTCCGCCGGGCATATCGCCGTCATGGCGGCGCTGGTGATTTTGCTTCTGGCCGCGGCGCTGCTCATATTCGACCGGCGCAGCGAAAAAACTTTCGTGGCCTCTCTCTTGAGCGCGCTGTTCCGGGAGCCGGAAATCACCGAGAATGGTCCCGCCTTAGCGGCGCTGGACCCGCCCGGAATGGCGGGGGCCGGGCTTTTGGAGATCGAACAGACCATAGCCGCGCTTTTTATCGACGGCCTGACCCGCCATGATATCGCCCGCCGCCTGCATATATCGCCTGCCGAAATGGAAGTCCACCAGAAAAATATCCTGAACAAGATCAGGACCGTCGCGGAAAGCGGGGCGGACGCGCTTGTGGCCAAAGCCGTTCACACATATGGCATCCGCCAGCGGCAGGCAGAGATACTGCGCGGCGTTTTGCGGGGCTTGTCCAACGCCCGGATCGCGGAAACCTGCCAAATCACCGAGCGGACGGTCAAGTATCATATGGCGGAACTGTTTGCCAAAACAGGGACCAAAAACCGCCGCGAGCTTACGGCCCGTCTGCGCGGGGATGAGTGACTCATTTGATCAAATCGAGGCCTTTCAGCAATGTTTTTTCATCGATCGCGCCCTGCGCCGCGGTGACGATATATCCGTCCCCGTCAATGAAAATAGTAGTGGGGATCGCCTGGATCCCGTATATATACGCGCCTTCCTGCCGCGTGTCAAAATAAACCGGGAAAGAAAACCCCTGATCCTCAGCGTACTGCAGGCCTTTTTCCGTTGTTTCCTGCCAGCCGTCAGCCAGGTCGACCATCATAAACCGCACGTCGCCGCCGGATTCCTTATATACCTTGTCAAATTCAGGCATTTCCGTTTTGCAGGGAGGACACCAGCTCGCCCAAAAATTCAGCACGATCGGCTTGCCGAACAGGTCCGACAATTTCACTTCATTGCCCGCCGCGTCCAGCATGGTAAAATCCGGCGCTTTCGTTTTTTCGCTTTCGGCGTTTTCCCGGCTGCCGGCGACCTCTCCCTGACCGGCGGCGACCGAAAGATTCGTTTCGGGCCGCGCCTTGGCGCTCAGCGCGTTATACGCGTACGCGGAAATCCCCAAAACCGCCGCGAATACAACGATTGAAATAATTGCGGTCCTTTTTTTCATGGCAAATACCCCCCTAAAATGTTAATAAAGCCAGAAAACGCCCCATCAGTCCAGCCGCCATCAAAATACCGACGACGACCAGCAGTCCCCCGGAAAACGCGTTGACGACCTTATAGTTTTTCTTGATAAAATCAAATGTTCCTTTCAGTTGTTCAATTAAAACCGCGCTGAAAAGAAACGGCGCCCCAAGTCCCAGGGAAAAGACCAAAAGCATAAAAGTCCCCTGCCCCGCGGTGCCGCTTTGAGCCGCCGTCATCAAAGCCGCGCCTAAAAACGCGCCCACGCACGGCGTCCAGCTGACGGAAAATATTAAACCGAACAGTATGGACGAAAAAAACCCGAGATTTTTCACATTGGCGTTCCCGCCTCTGGTTTGGTTTAAAAATCCGATCTGGAGAATCCCTAAAAAGTTCAGTCCGAATACGACGACGACCAATCCGGTCACTACATTTAATAAAGTTCCATATTTTACCAATAACTTCCCCAGCGTTCCGGCAAAGGTCCCCATAGCCGCAAACACCAAGGTAAATCCCAATACGAAGCCGAGCGCGTTGGTCAGCGTTTTCCTTTTGCCCGTCCTGTTCGCGGCAAAATAAGAGACATATATCGGCAGCATGGGCAGCAGGCATGGAGAAATAAAGGTGATAACTCCCTCTAAAAATAACAGAAGATATTGCATTGATTCCGTCTTTCTGAAAACTTTTCAATGATTTAATGATCCGTCATTCCGGGCCCCGCCCCAAAACTCAGGATCCCCTCCCGTCATTCCGGGCCCCGCCCGGAATCCAAAAAATAGAAAGCGGGGATGGATTCCGGCATGAAGCCGGAATGACGGAACCCTACAAATTGATTTTAGTATAGCACGGGCGGATATATTTTGTCTAAAAAAAGGCCGCCGCCGCCAAAAAAATATCATAGTCCATTTTGTAACACAATAGGTTAAATAATTCCAAAATACGGGTGTGCGCCAAATTTGTGGTGCGACAAATTTGGCGGGATTTTTTTTATTTTCCCTATTGACATACAAGCACGCGTATATTATAATATAATTAACTAACAAACAATCGTTAGTTGGGCATAAGCCTCTCCTGCGGAAAAAGCAAAACGCCCCGGGAGCAAACCCCGCGGGTCCGCAGCGGCCAGCTTATGCCGAACCGCCAAAAAATTCCACTGTACGTATAGTGTTTATCATAAATAATAAAAGCGCCAAAGAGCGGACTCATCGCCCTTTGGCGCTTTTCCCGGCGAGCGGATCCCGCGTATCATTCGTCCGGATCCACCTCCGTCATTCCGGGCTTGTCCCGGAATCCACACCCTGTCATTTTCTACCTTCCATACCGCTTCATCACTGATCTCACAATTATTTTATGGAAAGGTTTTACAAAAAAGAAATATACTTTGCCCATCTTATTATTATAATGCACAACTGTCGTCACATAAACAAGCGAAACCGCTCTGTCGGCCAATACCGACACCCGGAAATTTAAATGCCGGTCGTTTTCTCCCATGACCAGCTCATTCTCGGTTTGCTCTATTTTCGTAAAAAATTCCCGGCCGGCGCTTTCATCTTCATCCTCTTTCCCCTTCAGGCCAAAGGGCCGAACCAGCGCGTTCCTCATTTTCATCAGCAAATTGACCCAGGCCGGCAATTTGAATATTTGCGCCGAAATTTCCTCAATGCTTTCATCGGTAGATTTTGTAATTTGATACGAATCAATATAATCGACCCGCCCAAATCCGTTGAGAATAGCTGAGCTTCCAGGCGCCTCCTCGCGTTTCATTTCACTTAAGCTCCCGCCAGCGCTTCCTCCGCCGCCTCGATAAACTGATCGTGCGAGATCGTGGCTCCGGTTATAGCGTCGACTTCGTCCAGAGTTTTCACTTCCACGAATTGCTCGGCGTAACGCTCCATTGCCCGCACCGCCAATTGGGCGCTGTTATAATAGGCCTGATTGGAAATCGCGCCGTTCACTTTGCCATATTCTTCATCCTTCGGGCTGCCGTCCTCCTGCCAGGTGACAAAACGGCAGTCCGTGATCACCCCATCCGTTACCGTCACAGTCACTTCGCCGTAAGCGCCCGTATCGTCGGCGCCGCTGCGCCCGGAAAAAACTCCGTCCTCATACGCCGGAGCGCTCCCTCCGCAGCCGCTCAGGACACAGAAAAACGTCCAAAGCGCCGCCAGCCAAAAAATCCGCGCCTTCATTCCGCCTTCTCCCGTTTATTCTCCGTGACAGCGGCAATGAGCCCATGTTCCAGCACGATGGTGCGCTGAGCTTCTTCCGCCACTTCCGGGTCGTGAGTCACCACGATGATCGTACTGCCCTCCGCGTGCAGATTGCGCAGAATGGACAGAACTATTTTTTCATTGGCCTCGTCCAGATTACCGGTCGGCTCGTCGGCGAGGATCAGCATCGGATAATTTATCAAAGCGCGGGCAATACACACCCGCTGCTGCTCGCCCCCGGACAGCTGGCTCGGCAGATGCCTGGCCCGCTCCTGCAGGCCGACCCGTCCCAAAGCCTGCAGCGCCTCGGCTTCATCAGGCAGACTGTGGTAATATTGGGCCACCATGACATTTTCCAGCGCGGTGAGGTAATTGATGAGATGAAACTGCTGAAAAACCAGGCCGATTTTATCGCGGCGCAAGGCAGTCAGATTTCTGGCGCTTTCCTTGGAGATATTCACGCCGTCTAAAATAACCGATCCCTCCGACGGTTTATCCATACAGCCTATTATATTCATCAGCGTCGTCTTGCCGGAGCCGGACGGTCCCATGATGGCTATCCACTCTCCCTGCCCGACCGAAATGCTCACGTCCCACAGGGCCCGGACATTGCCGTAGATCTTTTTTATTCCATTTAATTCCAGAAGAGCCATCTTTCCTCCCCCTCACTCGCCGCGCAAAACAATAGCCGGATCGACGTCGGCCGCGCTTTTCACCGGCGGGAGACAAGCCAGCCCGGTGATCAGCATCGATATTATGAGCGTGCCCGGCGCCAGAAGCGGCTGAAAAGCGATCGGGCGGTTAAAAACATTCATGCTCACGGCCTGAGCGAAGAAAAAACCGAGCGCCACGCCCAATAGTCCGCCAATGGCGCCCAGCAGCACGCCCTCGCCTAAAAATTCATTGACCACTTCCTGGTTAGAGGCCCCGAGGGCTTTTTTCAAACCTATTTCCCGCCGGCGCTCCGTCACCACCGCCATCATCGTGGTCGCCACGCAAATCATCGTTAAGAGCAGCACAACGGCTGTGACCAGGTAAACAAGAGCCTGCAGCTTGCCCAGCACCGCGCCTTCGGATTGGGTGACCTGCCTGACCAGCCGCGGCGTCACCCCGGGGACCTCGCTCTCTATTTCCGCCGCCCATGCCGCCAGTTCCGTCTCGGAGGCCCGGATGCTGCACTCCACCACGTCGAACTGCCCTTCGCCCATCAAGGCGGTAAAATCGGCGAGCGACATGAAGATAAACGCTTCCTCCGTGCCTCCTGTCTGCACGACTCCGGTCACGGTAAAATCACGGCTGAAGATCTCGCCGCCCTCGCCCGTTCCCGTCAAGGTGAAAACGCTGCCCGGCAGCAGACGGATCGTATCGGCCACCTCCTGGCCGATGAGCGTTTCACCCGCGTCAAGCGGCCACTCGCCGGTCACATACCAATACGGGCTGGCGGCGCGCGCCTCGGCCCAATCCGTGCCGGCGGCCATGAAAGGCTGCTCGTTTATTTTTGCGGACTGATAGCGGTAGGGGGCCATGCCGGTCACGCTCTCCGCCGGAAAAATCGACCTGACGGTTTCGGTTTTTTCCCGCGTCAGCGTCTGCTCGTCCCCGGCGGGCATGAGGATCAGGTTCGCGCCGTAAGAGCGGAATTCCTGCCCCATCTGGCGCGGGATGTCATAATAGATCGTCACCAGGCCCGAAAGCACCGTCGCGCCTATGGCCACGGCCAGCAAGGCGACGAACATGCGCGAGCGCCGGCGGGCCAGAGAGCTGATGATCATTTTCAAATAAAAAGTCCGTTTTTTCACTCTGTCACCTGCCGTGCAAAACTTCCGCCGGATGGAGGGAAAGCATATATCTGATAGAAGGGATGCTGCCGGCCAGCGTGATGACAAAAACGAGCACCGCGACGATGGGAATGACCATCGGTTTTATCTCAATAGCTGAGCCGAAAACCGAACGGCCGATGATCTGCGCGAAGCCCAGTCCGGCAAAATAGCCGGCCACCCCGCCCAAAAGGCCCGTCACCGTTATTTCCGCCAGCACCAGTCCGGCTATGGGCGAGTTATTCGCCCCCACCGCCTTCAAAAGGCCGATTTCCCGGCTGCGCTCCATGACGCTGGCCGTGACAAGGTTCGAGATGCCCAGCGCCGAGCCCAGGAGGCTCAGGATGGTGATCAGCAGCATGAGCAGCTGCGTTTTTTCCAAAATGGCGCCTTCCGACTCGGCCACTTGGCGGATCGGCTTGGAAACGGCGCCGCTCATCACTTCGTCGATCTGATAGCAGATGGCGCTGACGTAAGCGGTGCAGTACCAGGTTTCCCATTCTTTGATCGAAAGGCCCTTGGGATTTTGGGCCGCCCGCCGCGACAGCTCGTTGTCGGGGGTCGTCAGGGCGCTGACTTCCACCCGGCTGACCAGCCCAGGCCTCTCCGCCAGTTTTTGGGCGACGGGCAGAGGGACAAATATTTGTTCATCCTCGGCGCCGCCGGAGTCAAATACGCCGCCGGCCAGCAAATCCACGTCCTGAGCGCCGATGGTCAGCGTAAACCGGTCGCCGGGCTGAATGCCAAAACGGCGCGCCAACAGGCCGCCGACGATCGCCGTGTCCGTATCGCCGTCGCTGGGCCACTCTCCCGTCACATCCCACCAGTTTTTCATCCGGGCCAGCCCGGTGTCCAGACTTTCTCCGGTCGGCAGTTCCAGATGATGATCGAACCAGACGCCGGCCAGCCTGACCTCATCCGCGCCGTTCAGCCGGGCCCGCGTTTCCAGATAAGGGGCAAAATCCACGATATTGAAGGCCCAGAATATCGTCTTGATATTTCCCAGCTCGTCTTCCCGCAAATACCGCGCGGTCTCGGCGGCGTTTTCCTCCATGCCGTACAGATCGTCCAGCAGCGACGCCTCTTTGGGGCGCACATTGATATTCGCGCCGTAAGTCTTGAGCTCCTGATTCACCTTGTCGCCCACGTCCAGCATGACGTTCAGCATGGCCGTAGCCAGTGAAGCGCCGAGGGCGATGGTAAAAGCGATCATGAGCATTTTCCCTTTTTGCCGGAACAGCGCTCCTTTGACCATGCGCAAAAACATATTCTGACTCCTTTAGGCTCGGCTATTTGAAGCGACTTTTCTCGTTTTCCAGATCCGCGGTCCTGATCACCATGTTCCCCTGCCGCATCGCATAGGGGAAAGGCACGGGATTGCAGCCGCCTTTGAAACCGATGGTCGATTTGTTCATGACCACGTCGCACAGTTTGCAAACCACTTCGTCCTCGCGCTCATAATAGCCCGTGGGGCCGCAGATGTCGCAGGCGTCCAGACCGACGCCGTAGGAGGACTCATTTTTTTTGATCACGATAAAACGCACGCCCACTCCGTCCTCAGTCGTGTACACAAAACGGTGCAGATGTCCGTCATTGATATTTTCCGCCGGGATGATGATTTCCGCGCCTATTATTTCCATCGGCTCCACCGGGGAAAGGACGACTTCTTTTTCATCGAAAGCCCGCCCGGCGGTCAAACTGAGGACGACCAGCGCGTAGCCCAAGATGATCACGGCGCTCCAGCGGGCGCGCCCTCGGGCGGCCGCCCGGCTTTTCCGTTTTTCGGCCGGATTGGCGAAAGTTTCGCCGGCGCGCCGGCTCGCGCGCCAAACCACCAAGGGGATGAGAAAGGTAAGTCCCATGATCGCGTAAAGGAAAAAATCATGATAATTGATGATTTGTTTCAGCACGCCGAAAAAAGCTCTGGACGTCGGGATCAGGCGCCGGCCGTATAAAAATTGCAGGATGGCCGCGGCCTGACTGACGAGGTTGACGGCCAGCGCGATCGTCAGGAGGATCCGGCTCAGATAGTTCCCGGCGGCGCGGAGATAACCATTGCCCCGAAACAGCCCCCAGCCCGTGAGGGCGATCAGCAGCAAAGCCGCCGCGTACCCGATGAACTTAAAGAGAAACGCCGTGCTGATCAGGCTTTCGCCGACGAGGACAAATTCCGCCGGGTACAAAAAAATGTCCGTCAATGTGTAAAAAAGCAAGGAAGCGCAAAGCAAGGCCGCCGCCGTCTGGTATATCCAGCTAGGCAGACGTCCGCCGGCGTCGTCATCCCGCTCGAGCCAAAGAGCGGCTATAAAAAAAACAGCCGCGATGATCGACACGGACAAAATACCGACGTTCCAATATTCGCGGTTAATCAAATTAGTCGAGCGGCGCAAAACCGCCACCGCCAAGGCGAAAAGCACCCCGGCCCCGGCGGCGGGCGGGAGCCATTTTTTCCACGCCGCGCTCCGGCCGCGGCACACCTGAGATAAGATCAACGCCAGCAAAATAAAAACCGTCAGCGAGTTTTGCAGCACCAGAATGAAATAACGCAGCATAAGGCGGGACCTCCTTAGGGAAGCACAGAATTAGCCAGCACTTCCTTAACCAAAACGAGAAACGAGCGCCGCGCTTTTCGGCCCGGCGCTCTGCTAATCAGGACGCTGACTTTACCAGGTGCGCGGCACGAAATCAAAGTCCCACTCGGCGACGAGGGGTTCGCTCCAGAAACGGCCGTCAACGCCGGTCGTCGGATCGACGTGCAGCAAATAACCCTGGGCCTCGGGATTCGAGATGATGAAACGGACTTTATACGTTCCGGCCGCCGGGAATTTGATGTTAGCGCCGTAATGCGGGCCGTCGCTCGCGCTCATGGGCATGAAATTACCCTCGAGTATATTGCCGCTCTCATCTTCCAATTCATAGCTGACGGTCAGATAGGGCACAAAGTCTCCGGCGCCGTAGCCCAAGTCATTGGCGGCCAGAGCGGAGATGTCGGCTTCCATATGCATATCGGACTCGGAGGCGGGCAAGCTGTTGCCGGCCGGTTCCATGTCCACGGGCTGGAAATACACGCCGGCGACGTTCAGCGGTCCCAGTTCGATATCATCGCCAATCGGAAATTCCTCAAAACCGGCCACGTCGCCGGGGGCGACAGCGGGAGTCTCGGCGGGCGGAGCGGGCTCGGCGGGCGGAGTGCTGGCGGCGGGCGGAGTCTGGGCCGCGGAAGGGGCGCCGGAGCAAGCCACCGCTGTCACCAAAATCAATGCGATAACAAACAGAATCGAGAACGCCTTTTTCATTTCCTTTTCCTCCTAAGAATTAGCTTGAGAATTAGCTGGTTTTTTCCATTTTTTCATTTGAATAGTGAATGTAACGACCGTGATGGCCAGCAAAACAATTTGCGGGATCAATGTTTCCAGCGTCGGGTATATGCCGAGCAGATCGACCGAGGAGATCCCCGCTACCGGCGTGACGCTGACGGCATTGCCCTCCTGCAGTTCCTTGACTCCGGACCCGGTAAAAGAAATCGCCATGATGGACAGCAAAACACTCGTGCCGAGAAAGAAGGGCTTGAGCGGCAAACGGATGCTCAGAACCCGAATAACGATATAAACGACGACGAGCGCGGCGCAGCCGACGCCAAATCCCGTCCAGATCATATTGGCGTAAGTCTCGGTATCCGCCAGCAGCGCCTGATAGAACAGAATCACCTCCGCTCCCTCGCGGAAAACCGCCAGAAACGCCGCGAAAGCCAGTGAAAAAACACTGCCTTTGGCGATAGAGCTTTTCACCCTCCCTTCAATGTATCCGCTCCAAGCGTCAGCTTCCGCTTTTCCCACCATCCAGTTGCTGACATAAAAGAGTACGACCACAGCCAAAAGCATCGTCGCTCCCTCGACGATCTCCTGCTGCGCTCCGCTCGCGCCGGACAGCGCGTTCAGGATAAAAGCCATGATCACGCTGGCCCCGAGAGCCAGAAGCGAACCCCAGTAAACCATCCCAGTCTTTTGCTTATTGCCGCTTTTGATCAGGTAAGCGATGATCGCGCCGACGATGATGATAGCCTCGAAGCCTTCACGCAAGATGATCAGAAACGAAGCCAGAAAAACAGCGGTGGGATCCTCCGTCTTACCGTCCAGCTGACCGGCGTCCTCGCGCAGAAAACGCACCAGAGTGTCCAGATCCTCCCGGATAGCGCCTTGCGGTTCAGCCGCCGTCATGGCTTTCTTGATCAGGCTGAACTGGTACTCGACCTGAGCGGCCCGGTCACCGGAAACATAAGCCATAACGGTTTTTTCAAAACCCAATTTTTCGTAAAAACTGTAGTAAGCGACGTCGACCTGAGCTTTGGCGCCGGCGATATCGCCCGTCAAATAGATTTCATACGCCTCGTCGCACACAGCCGCCATCTCGTCCACTATTTCCCCCCAGGAATTATAGTCCGCCGCGGCGACCGCCCCCGCCGCCCCGAAAAAGAGCATCAGGGCCAGGACGGGCAAAACCGTTATTTTTGGCATTTATTCACCCCCTCTCTTGCAAAAGTGGCAAGCTACCGCTAATTAGCTTGCGCTAACAATCATAGCTTATTATTCCTAAATTGTCAAGAGCAAAATGCCCTACAATTCAAATTTTTATGCCGTCATTCCAAAATTTAGGCGAATATCTCCCCGTGATCCGCGATCTCCACGCCTTTTTCGGCAAAAACCGCCTCGGCGCGGTCGTTATCGGTCACGCGCAGCACGACATAGGCGTGGCCGGCCTGACGGGTGATAAAAGCGTACAGATATTCCAAATTGATCTCCGCGTCCGCCAGCACCCGCAAAACTCCGGCCAGACTTCCCGGGGCGTCCGCCAGAGACACGGCGAGCACCGGCGTGGCCGAACCCACGTAGTCGGCGGCGCGCAAGACTTCCAGCGCCCGCCGCGGCTCGCTGACAATGAGGCGGAGGATCCCAAAATTTTCCGTATCCGCGATGGACAGCGCGCGCAAATCAATGCCGGCGCCGCCCAGAAGCGCCGTGACTTCCGCCAGAGCGCCCGGTCTGTTTTCCACAAAAACAGAAATCTGTTCAATCGCCATCAGTCGTTCCCCTTTCAGATCTTGCGTTTGTCGATGATGCGGACAGCCTTGCCTTCGCTGCGGGTGATGCTGCGCGGCGCGGTCAGCGTCACTTTCGGCGAAATGCCGAGCATGGACTTGAGCGAACCCAGCAGTTCGTCTTCCTTGGCGGCTATGTCCTTTACGGTGTCCGAGAACATCTCCGGCGTCATTTCCACCTGGACCTCAAAATTGTCGGTATAGTTCACCCGGTCTATTATTATCTGATAATTCGGCGGGAAGCCGCAATTCAACAGCACCGCCTCGATCTGGGACGGGAAAACGTTGACGCCGCGGATGATGAGCATGTCGTCCGTGCGGCCCATCGGTTTGGACATCTTGATCAGCGTGCGCCCGCAGGAGCAGGGCCGGCGGCTCAGGACGCAAATGTCCCGCGTCCGGTAGCGCAGGAGCGGGAAGGCTTTTTTGCTGATACTGGTGAAAACGGCCTCGCCTTTTTCCCCTTCCGGCAGCGGCTCGCCCGTATCGGGGTCGATGCACTCGACGAGAAAATGATCCTCGTTCACATGCATCCCCGTCTGTTCCGCGCACTCGAAGGAAACCCCCGGCCCGGAGATCTCGGTCAACCCGTAGATATCATAGGCTTTAAGGCCCAGTTTTTGCTCGATATCCCGCCGCATCTCCTCGCTCCAGGCCTCGGCGCCGAAAATACCGGCCTTGAGCTTGATTTTATCGCGCAGCCCCTTTTCGATGATCGTCTCCGCCAGAAAAGCCGCGTAAGAGGGCGTGCAACAGAGAATGGTCGCGCCGAGATCTACCATAAACTGGATTTGGCGTTCCGTGTTGCCGGAGGACATAGGCAAAGTCAGGGCGCCTACCTTGTGGGAACCGCCGTTGAGACCGGGGCCGCCCGTGAAAAGGCCGTAGCCGTAGCAGACGTGCACCACGTCCGCCCGGGTCCCGCCCGCCGCGACGATGGCGCGGGCGCAGCACTCGTCCCAGATGTCGATGTCCGGCTGCGTGTAAAAGGCCACGACCCGCCGTCCCGTGGTACCGCTGGTCGACTGGATGCGCACGGTCTCCTCCAGCGGCACGGCCAGCAAACCGTAGGGATAAGCGTCGCGCAGATCGTCTTTCGTGAGAAGGGGCAATTTGGGCAAATCGTCCACCGAACGGATGTCCGCCGGGGTCACGCCGCGTTCGTCCATGAGCCGCCGGTAATAGGCGACGTTATCATAAACGTGGCGCACCGTTTCCGCGAGCCGGGCCGACTGGAGATCCCGCATGGTTTCCCGTGAAGCGCATTCCATTTCCCGTTGAAAATAGTTCACCTTATTCCCGCCTTTTCATAAGTATAAAATAGGTTATCTGTTTAGGGCATATAGGCAAATACCCGCCGCCACCGCGGCGTTAAGCGACTCGACCCCACCCCGCATCGGCACGGCCACGCTCATATCCGCCGCCGCTTTAAACTCCTCCGCCACCCCCGCCCCTTCGCTGCCTACCACCAGCACCAGCGGGGTATTCACCGGCCGGACCGCCGTAAAAACCGACGGAGCGTCCATCCGGCATACCGCCAGCACAGCGCCCCATTTCCGGCACAGGGCGACGACTGCCGCGGCGGAAAGCCCGGTCAGGATATGCTGATTGAAAAAAACGCCCATCGCGCCGCGCACCGTCTTAGGATTCCAGAGATCGGCCGTGCCTGCCGTCAGACATATTTTATCCACGCCGGCCGCCAAAGCCGTGCGCAGGATCGCGCCGAGATTGCCGGGATCGCGGATGTTATCCGCCGCCAGCACGATCTCCCCCGGAGCGGGCGGCCCGATCGCCGTCTCCCGGCGGATGCGCGCCAGAGCCACGACGCCCGGCGGCGTCTCCAGAGTGCTGATCTTGCGCATCACAACTGGCGAAACCGCTTGGACGGCGATGTCAGGCCGGGAAAATTCCCATTCGTCCCCGGCGCTCTCCGGACAGACGAATATTTTTTCGATCTCCGCGCCGCGCGACAGAGCCTCCCGCAGGAGCCGCCGGCCTTCCAGGAGAAAAAGCCCACTCTCCCGGCGAGCGCGGCCGCGGCGCAGCGCGGCCAGCAGTTTGACTGTATCGTTATCCGGCGAGCTGATTACGGGCCGCCGCTCCGCTCGCGGCGCCCGCGCCGTCAACAGGCCAGTCTTTCCTTGACTTTATCCGCCAATTGGGCAAAAGCCGCGCTGTCGCTTATCGCCAGCTCGGAAAGCATTTTGCGGTTCATGTCGATGCCGGCCAGCTTCAGGCCGTACATCAGGCGGCTGTAAGTAATCCCCTGCATCCGGGCCGCCGCGTTGATACGGGCGATCCACAGGCGGCGAAAATTCCGCTTGTTCTGTTTGCGGTGAACATAGGCGAAAGCCATGGAACGCACGACTTGCTGTCTGGCGACTTTAAACAGTTTGCTTTTCCGGCCGCGATATCCCCTGGCTAATTTTAGTATTTTCTTATGGCGCTGATGCGCCCTTACCCCTCTTTTAACTCTAGCCACGACAAAACCCCTCCTATTTCATGTATACGATAAGCCGCTCCAGCCGCTTAGCGTCAGTTTTATGCATGATGGCCGATTTGCGCAGATTCCGCTTGCGTTTGGGCGATTTTTTTTCCAAAATATGGCTCTTATAGGCGTGCCGGAGGACTATTTTTCCGGTAGCCGTCTTTTTGAAGCGTTTAGCCGCCCCCCGATGGGTTTTCATTTTGGGCATGACGATCCCCTCCGTTTACTTTTTTGCTGTTCTTTCTTATGCCGTCTGCCGCGGCGTCAGGATCATGATCATATAACGGCCTTCCACCCGCGCTTCCCGCTCGATATTCGCTTCCTCGCGCAGCAGCGCCGCCAAACGCACGCAAAGCTGTCTGCCCTGCTCCGGGTGAGACAGTTCCCGGCCGCGAAACATGACGGTCACTTTCACCTTGTCGCCGTCCGCCAAAAACCTCTGCGCGTTGCGAGCTTTTGTGTTGAAATCATGGTCCTCGATATTCGGGCGCATCTTCACCTCTTTGATCGAGACGATATTCTGCTTCTTGCGCGCCTCCTTGTCCCTTTTGGCCTGCTCGTACTTATACTTGCCGTAGTCCATCAGTTTGCAAACCGGAGGCTTCGCCGCCGGGGCAATTTCCACCAGATCGCAATCCTTTTCCACGGCAATCGCCAGCGCGTCTTTCAACGGAACAATCCCGAGCTGCTCGCCTTCCCCGCTTACAAGCCGAACCTCCCGAGCCCGGATTTCATCGTTAATCCGTAACTCTTTGCTAATGGATATCACCTCCACATAATTTTACCGCGTCCTCCGCGCCCTTGAACTTCAGCACAACAAAAAACGGGCGCAAACCACCCGTTTACCATTGTTCATGTAACTAACGAACCAGGCGACCTCATGTACCGCAGGTATGAGGTGAGAAGCGGATGGCCTCTTCTTGACAAAAATTATTATAACCCCCGCGATTCACCTTGTCAAGCCCGGCGCGGAATCAATTGAATTGAATCTAAATCACAAACTTTTCGATCAGGCACTCGTGGGTACGCGCCTTTTTGTCGTAGTTCACGCCGATCAGTTCCAGCCATTCAGGCGCACCGCCGCCTCAAACTCTGAGGACACTTCCAGATTCGGCACAAAGACCTCGCAGGTTTCCTCATCGTAGCCCAGGTAGCCCAGATGGATGAGCAAAGTCAGCACGTCATCCTTGGACTCGAAACTCACCATATCATTGGCGAAAGGATATTTATGAAAATAGTGTTGTAGCGATTCAAATGCGCTTCATAGGAAGCGTCATGAGCAATCCTTAGATCGCGGAACAACTCCGCGGAATCGCAGCCCCGGCTGTAGTACGCCGCCAGCATCTCCGCCGCCATAGTCTTGCCGAAGCGTCTCGGCCGGCTGACGCAGACGAACCGCTGCTTCGTGTTGATCAGCCGGTTGAGGCGCGCCAACAGCCCGGATTTGTCAATGTAAATCTCGGAATTGCGAGCCATGAAAAACGGCATGTTTCCCGGGTTGAGGTATGCGTTCATAGAATAATTATACCATGAGGCGCGGTAAGTGGCTATAATATAGAACAGAAAAATTCATCGGGAAGGAGGGGAAATTTGTCGCGCGAAAAAAATATTGCGTTTTGTGACCGCTGTGTGACCGGAATATGGTATACTGGTCTTTAAAGGATGTAATGTAACAGTTTATCTAAAATGTTACATAAGCCGAAGACCTTGATTTTCTCTGTCTCTCCGCGCCTCCTTCGCTTCTGAAATCCCGCCGCCGGCCCTCCGGCGGTTTTTTGTACGCCTGATTTCCCAAGGGTTTCCGGGGGGATGTAACATTTTAGATAAAATGTTACATTCGGGCGGGGGACTTCGGGTTTGAACCCCTCCGTCCGCAGGGGCGGACGCCCCCCCCGGGTGACGCCCGGGCGGAGGCATGGATTCCAGCATGAAGCCGGAATGACGTAGGGGACGGCGTCCCGACGTCCCGGCATCCATCCCAATACACGGGACGGGCAGAAGTCCGGAAGCAGGTACGATGATCCCCGTAGGGGACGGGCTTGCCCGTCCCGCCCTCCGGCCAAGGGAGGCGCAATGCAACAGTCTCGTCCCCCGTCATTCTGGGTTTGTCCCAGAATCCATGCCCCCGGAAACTCCCGGAATCCAAAAAAAGGAAGGAGCCTTCAATCATGAAGCAAACTCAAGGCCTGCTTATCATTTTAGTCGCTCTGGTATTGCTGCTGACTCTGGTTCCGGCTGGCGGCGCGCTGGCGGCGGTTCCTTTGCAGTCCATTTCCTTAAATCAAACGTCGCTTAATCTGGGAACAGGCAGGACATTCGCGCTGAACGTAATCTATGACCCGGATAACACTACTGATGATATAACCGCTATTTGGACGAGTTCCGACTCGAACGTGGCGACGGTGACTGACGGCGAAGTGAGGGCGGGGCATATTACAGGCGTTGCGACGATTACGGCCGCGGTCGGTGATAAAACCGCCGATTGTCTGGTTACAGTCATCAGGTCTGCCAGCGGCGGCGGTGGTCCCAACGATATAACAGATGATTTTATCGACGCGAATTTTCTGGCGGCTGTGCGTGAAATGACAGGTATTCCCAGCGACCCGATTTATGACTCGGATGTCATGGATATAACCAGTTTAGATGTCAGCGGCCGTAATATCGCCAGCTTGGCGGGGATAGAGCATTTCTTCATGCTGGAGACGCTTTGGTGTGACGGCAATCAGCTGACAGATCTGGATGTAAGCAACAATATGGGGCTTTATTACCTTAACTGCGGCGACAATCAACTGTCGACGCTGGATGTGGGCAATAACTCCGGACTGAGGATGCTTTATTGTGCGAACAATCAACTGACTGCGCTGGATGTGAGCAATAACCCTTTGGAACACCTTTTCTGCTCCGGCAACAAACTGACGGAGTTGGACGTAAGCAATAACCCCGCGCTGGAATATCTTTATATTGATTACAACTATCTACCATCTCGGAGCGCTATCACCGGATTAAGCGACACTGCAGTAAACACGGACGAAAGCGTTACAGACGGAAACGGCGATCCCTATTTCCTCTACACCCCGCAAAACACGGGCGGCAGCGGTTCTCCCATCTCTTTTACTCTGACCCAAGCCGGCGCCGTTTATGGTGGCCAATTGGCTAATCCTCAGGTCAGAGGGGCAAACAGCGCCAATATTGACTACTCCTACTCCGGCACGCTGCGGGACGGCGTGGTCGCCTACGGCCCGACTGCGGTCAAGCCTTCGGAAGCCGGAGATTACACCGTCGCCGGTGTTGACAGAACCACCGGCGCCGCGGCGTCTGTCAGTTTCACCATCGCACCCAAGGCCCTGACGCTGACCGGTCTGAGCGTCGAGACCAAGACGTATAACGGGACGACCGCCGCCAAGCTCGCCGGGACGCCGGTCCTCACGGGCAAAGTGGGCGCGGACGACGTCTCTGTGGATCTGAGCGGGGCAGCCGCCGTTTTCGACAATGCCGCCGCCGGCGCGAATAAGAATGTGAACGTGACGGGCCTGACCCTTACGGGC
>JAISAH010000081.1 GCA_031266805.1 Gracilibacteraceae bacterium | reverse complement strand
CCGCGAGAGGTGAAAATCGGTCTCATGTTGCGGCAGCCGGACTTTGTCGCGTTGTCATATCCCGTACAACCGTAAAACGCTTCGTTTCCTTTCGTTCTTACCACCATATAGCCGTCTTTGCACTGGTCGCATTTATAAACGTCATGCGGGTGAGACCGGCTGTTGGTCATAAAATCACAGACTTCCGGCTCATTCGTGCATAAATACAGTTCCAGACCGTAATTTTTATTAAACTCATATTTGAGGGGATAGCCGCAGCGCGGACAGCGCAGCCGGAACAAATCCACCGATTTTATGGGCATTATACCATCGAATAAGTCTTGGGTCAATGGCAAAACCGACCAAACATATTTTTACTAAAATTGCTAAAATTACCTGAAATTTGCTGCTTCCTAAGCTGCGTTTTTGTTAAAGCCCAAGCAATGTCCGCAGTTTGTCTTCCGGCCAGAGTGCATTGGGATAATACTGCGTAAACGCCTTTTCTTTATGGTATATCAATTTTGGGGTATCGGAGTTGTCATAAACCAAGATTTTATCGCAAACGGAAATCAGTTGGGGGAGCAGTAAAACTGTCTCAAATGAGAAATCCGCCTTTTTACTCAGCAACTCATTCCGAAGCGCCTCCGCCTGCCGCGCCGCTTCCAAATCGGTCAGGTTGCATTCCCGCTTGAGGTCGTCCGCGTTGACATGGGTTCCAAGCACTGGCATACCTCGCGTAAGCGTGCTTTTCCCGGAGCCGTTCGGTCCCGCGAACGCGAGAACCACAGGCCGGCGCGTCGAGTCAGCGCTCATTACCGACATACTCCTTTGTTCCATCCGCGTTTTCCAAATAGGCGCGGCCGGTGGCGGCGTCATATCGCGCCACGGGGAAACCCAGTCTTTGGTTATGCTTCGTCTCTTTCGCGACGGAATCCGAAAACGCGCGCGTTATCTCATCGGCGGTCAAGCCCGAGCCGAATCCGGCGGGCTTGGCGCTGACAGGGAAGGGGATGGCGTTCTCGTCTACCGCTTTACGCAGAAATACATTCAAAGCGGTGGTCATATTTAACCCTAAACGCTCAAAAAGGCTGTCCGCGCGATCTTTCAGGTTTTTATCCACGCGGACAGTCACCCGGACGTCGTTTTCCATACGCACAGTCAATTCCTCCTTTCGCATCTTGCTACACTCATTATATTCGATACTGTTCAGTGTGTCAACCATTATGCGTCTGTTGTATGCGTTTCGGTGTTTCGGTTTTCTGGATGCCTCCTTGTCATATTGAGCCGGAATGCTCCGGAAAAAACTTTGTGAACAAAACCTTATACCGCTCGAACCCCTCGTGAATCAAGGGACCGTTAAGCGAGATCAATGACCACAGTCAGTTCCTCCGCCTCGGAATGATACGGCGCCCGTGTACAGAATATTCCTCCATGTGACGGAATGCAATGGAAATTTTTCTTTCATGGCTTTGGTCGGCGCGCATTGACCTGCTTGGCCTCGGCGCGGTTTTTCTTAAACTCCTCCCGCTCATCCGGCGTCGCCTCGCGGATACTGGGTTTCCCGCAATTCGGGCAAGAATCCACCTGCCCGGTTCGCTCGAAGATAAAACGGCATTTGTCGCAAGTATAAATCATGGCAAGCACCTCATTGTCAGTCAAGCGCCAATATAGTGATGGCGGTAGATGAATACATCACGGCTCATCCTGGAACACTGTCGGCCGGCCAAAAGCTAAAAATCGTGGTAAACCTCAAGTTCACGCGAGAACAAATGGAAGCGATGGTCACGCCTATTCGATACGTCTTTCAGATATTTTGCCTGAGCGCGGCGATATGCGTTTTCACTATGTCCGCAAATTCCTCCCGCCACTCGGCCATATTTTTATTCGCCAGTCTGTCCAGCGTTATTGAGCGCAGATAGGCTTCCACATAATCTCTCAAAAGGCACAGCGCGTTGTACAGCTTGGAGCTATCCGGCATGTCGGCGGCGCTTCCCAGTATATCCACGGCGCCTTCCATCAGCGCGATAACAAGCTGACGTGGATATGACCGGCATGGCCCTCCAGGCTCTGGCGCCGTATTGCAGCGGCGACGCCGCAGTGCAGAGCGCCGTCGACAAAGCTGTTTCCTGGTTAAGCGGCCGGCAGACGGCGGACGGCAAGATCGGAACCAGTTCGGAAAGCGCCGCTCAGACCATAGTGGCGTTGACCGCTCTCGGAATAGATCCCCGCGGCGGATCCGCGCTTCATCCAAAACGGGTTCAATCTGCTTGACGCGCTGCTCACCTACCGTGACGCCGCGACAGGCGCGTTCGGCACGACGACATCGACTCCGAACTATATGGCGACCGATCAGGCGGCTTACGCGCTGGCGGCCTACCAGCGGTTTATCACCCCCGGCCAAACCCGGCTCTACGATATGACCGACAAATTCATCTGGACTCCGGAGCCGGCGGCGGTGAACAAGGACGCGCTGGCGGCGGCTGTCGCGGAAGCGGACACTCTCGTCGCCTTAGCGTATACGCCCGAATCATGGGCGGCGTTTGCCCAGAAACTGAGCGAAGCCCGGAGCGTCAACAACGACGCCGGGGCGACGCAGGCCCGGGTAAACAGCGCCCTGGCGGCTCTCAACTTGGCGAGACAAAATCTGAAAGCGGCCGGCTCGCCAGCGGCGGCGGACAAAACCGCCCTGCAAGAAGCTTACAACCGGGCGGCGGCCTTAACGGTCGCCAACTATGAAGCGGGTACCTGGAATTATGTGGCGGCGGCAATCGCCCAGGCGCAGGCGGTTCTGGCGGACGACAGCGCGACGCAAGCGGAGACGGACGCGGCGAGACTGGCGCTCACCGACGCCGTCGCGGCACTCAAGCCTATACCCACAGGAAGCGACGGGACAATCACCGTTTATTTCACTTTGCTGGGCAATGTGATCCATAACAGCTTGGCGGACGGCCTGACGTACACGCTTTCCGGCGGCGGCCTGACGACGTGGATCGAGCGGGAAGCGCATGTCGTTCATGAGAACGCGACCATGCGTGATGTGCTGGAAAACGCTCTCACGGCGGCGGGTCTGACCTGGGACAATCCGAGCGGAAATTATGTCAAGGCGATAACAAAGGACGGCGCCGAACTCGCTCAATTCACGAACGGCCCGAACAGCGGCTGGATGTACACGCTGAACGGCGATCACTCGCAGCTTGGCGTTGAGCAGCAATTCCTCGCGGATGGGGATGAGATCATTTTCCACTATACGGACGACTGGACACTGGAGGACGACTCCGAATGGCTTGCCCCAGATACCGTCACAGTCGAACCGGATACAATTTCTGATGAAAACGGAGCGGTTGTCGCCGAGGTCAGCGTCGCCGCCGATACTGTCGCTAACGCGGTCGCTAAGGCGCTGGCGGCAGCCGGAGAAGGAGAAGCGCCCGCTGTGGGGTTCCGGGTGGCGATATCCGAAGAATCCGCGCCGGTGGTGACTAAGGTGTCCTTCACTTTGCCGGCGCAGGCCGCGAGCGCTCTGAAACAATTGGGCGCGGTCTCGATCATCGCCCCGGTGGGCGATCTCGCTAAGGAGCTTACTATGGAGCTTGCCATAGACGGCGCGGCGCTGGCCGCGGCTTTGGGCGACGAGGACGCCGGGCTGAATATCATCCTCGCCCGCGCGGACGGCGCGCCGCTGCCGGAGGAATTGGCCGGGGCGGAGGCGGCGCTGTATGAATTGAACATTTACCGTCTGGCGAACGATACTGACATCGTGGAGGTCGTCTGGTCTGACGACAGCGAATTGACAATTTCTTTGCCCTATGAGTTGAAATCCGGGGAAAAAGAGGAAGGCGTCACTGTCTGGCATGTGACGGGCGACGACGCGACCCCCGTACCCTCGCTTTACGACAGAGGCGCGAAGAAAGCAATATTTACCGTCAAGCATCTCTCTTACTATGCGGCCGGCTATGTAGCGCCGGATATCGTCAAATCGGATCCGGTGAAAAAACCTGTGCCGAACGGCGGCAGCGGCGGCATCCCCGCCTTCGCGCAAATTCCGGATGCTTCGGTGCCTACCGCGCCGACTCCGGCCACCCTCTCTTATATCAGCGGCGCGGATCGGGTCCTCACCTCCGTCGCCATATCCCGTCAGGGCTGGGAGAGCGCCGAGACGGTGATCCTCGCCCCGGGCGGACAGAATAATCTGATCGACGCCCTAGCCGTGGCCCCGCTGGCCGGGCAGGAGGACGCGCCGATACTCCTCAGTACTGGCGGCCTTGACCCGGCGGTGATCGCGGAGATCCAGCGCCTCGGCGCGAAGAAAGTCTATGCCGTCGGCGCTCTGAGCCAGGCGGTGATTGAGGCGCTACGGGCGGCGCTGCCCGGTCTCACAATTGAGACTTTGCGCGGGGCGAGCCGGTTTGAGACGGCGGCCCTGATCGGGGCGAAACTGACCGAACCGCAGGGCACGTTTGTCGTCGGCTATAACGCCGTGGCGGACGCTGTTTCCGTCGCCTCATTCGCCGCGGCCCACGGTTATCTTATCCAGATCGCTAATGCCGACGGCACGGTCGGTCTGGCCGCGGGTACGCCGGCCACGGGCGCTCCGGTCTATATCCTGGGCGGCCCGGCCTTAGTGCGTGACATCCCCGGGGCGACGCGGCTCTACGGGGCGACGCGCTACGAGACAAACAAGGCCATCCGCGACGCCCTGCCCTTTGAGTACACGAATATCTACACGGCGGACGGCGGCACGTTGGTCGACGCCCTGACCGGCTCGGCCCTCGCCGCCAGAAGCGGCGCCGCCATCGTCCTCACCCCGGGGAATAATCCCGCGGGTACGGATTTTGGCCCCATCACGGCGGAAACCAAGGTTTACGCCTTTGGAGCCGCCAAGTAATCAGCCTTCCCTTCTTTATTATAGCGGTGAAAAGGCCGTTCAGCGGCCTTTTCACCGCCTCTTTTTTCAGCGGGGAAACAGGTACTCTTAATAATAAAAACGCAGGGATCACGTCGAAAAATCTCTTAAAAACGCATTAAAGACCACTTGGTTTTTTCTTAAAAACGTGATATTATATCTGTGAGCCGAAATTCCGCCGTGGAGGCGCGCCGCGTATGTATAGGAAAGTTTTCGAAGCGCTTATAACATGGAAAAGCAGTCCGCGCCGAAAGCCCCTTGTCTTAAAGGGAGCGAGGCAAGTCGGCAAGACGTGGCTGATGACCGAGTTTGCGCGTCAAGCGTATGACGATTCGATCTACATTAGCTTTGACAAAGACGTTGACGCCGTTAAAATCTTTGACGAAACGAAAGACCCAAAGCTGATTTTGGAGCGCCTTGGTTTGATACGGAGTAGAGCGATAACGCCCGGAAGGACGCTCATCATTTTGGACGAAATTCAGGAATGTCCAAACGCGCTGGGCAGTCTGAAATACTTCAATGAAGACGCGAATGAATATCACGTCATTACCGCGGGGAGTTTGCTGGGCACTTACCTTGCCAAACCGATGTCATACCCTGTCGGGAAAGTGAATCTGCTGAACGTGTATCCTCTGACGTTTGAGGAGTATTTGGCTGCCGCTGATAAAGGTATGTATCAGTATTTTTGCTCCGTTAAATCGGGTGTGGATTATGTTTCAGCTTTTCACGAGAGGATGACGGAAGATTACAGAAAATATCTGATTATCGGCGGGATGCCTGAATGCGTCCAAAGCTGGGTGAATAACGCCGCCCCCGAAGAAATCACCGCCATTCAAGAGGAAATTGTCTCGTTTTACGAAAACGACGTCACCAAGCACAGCGGCAAGGTGAACAGCGGGCGCATATTGCAGATATTCCGCAGTATCGTTCCTCAGCTTGCGAAAGAGAATAACGAAAAGTTCATGTACGCGGCCATCGCCAAAAGCGCGAGAGCAAAGGATTTTGAGGACGCCATTGAGTGGCTTGTTTCAAGCGGTATAGCATATCGTATTCTGAATGTTTCTAAGCCGGAATATCCGCTTAGAGCTTACGAAATGCTGAACCACTTCAAGTTGTTCCTGTTGGACGCGGGACTCTTAAAACATATCGCGGGGCTGACGAATAAGTCGGTCCTGCTTGCCGAAGCGTTTAAGTTCAAAGGACAGCTTGCTGAAAACTATGTTTTGGAGGAGCTTATGCCGCTGTTAGGTCAAGCGCCCCACTTCTATTCTTTTGCGCAAGAACGCGAAATTGACTTCGTGCTTCAGCACGGCGAAGAAATCATTCCGCTGGAAGTGAAGTCGGGCGGCAGCAAAACCGCCGTCAGTTTCAAAAACTATATCGCAAGGCGCAGCCCCAAAACCGCGGTGCGGCTTAGCACAAACGAGTTCTTGAAAAACGGCGCGATTACGAATATCCCGCTGTATTTCGTCGGAAAATTGTTTGAACTGATTTCGGAAGTATAAGGGGAGCAGGGCCATGCGCGCCGCGGATTTTCCGCTGAGTTTTCGCAGCTTCCGCCTGTCAAAGATCAAAGATAAAATGGATCGTCTGCTGATGAAGTAGACGCGAGGTGTGTGGTGAAATTGTGGAATCAGAACCGAATCACCAGGGCGCGCATGGACGCAGGCCTCTCGGTGAAAGAGCTGGCTGAGAAACTGAATGTGGATATAACGACCGTGAGCAACTGGGAGTCGGGACGCCGGCAGCTCACGCTTGAACGGTTGATGCAGCTTGCCGGGCTTTTGAATGTCAGCGCCGCCTATCTGCTGGGTGAAAGCGAAGGGCCGCCGTCTACTGAGCCGGTGAGCGCCGCCGCGCTGCCGATTTTGCACCGGACGCCGGTCTGGACGAAAAGCCGCGGCTGGGCGCTGGTGAACGCCGTCGCGGGAACGTTGGTTTTCGCGGATAAGAGCGAGATTCCTTTTGCCGAGATCCCGGAGCCGGTTTACACCGTCCCTCCAGCGTTCGCGACCGGCCCACGCGGCGCTGGCGAGCCGCTTGATATTGATAGCATCCTGTCGTCTGAACGGGTCTGGGTAGAGCCTATTTCGCCGGATCCCGAACTGGCCGCTGAGCTGCGAGGTTGGTACAGGCCGCGAGAGCGGCGCCTGGTTGAAAATGAGTTTGGGAACCGCTTTTATCTGGACGCCTGCGGCGCGAAATGGCTGGCGTTTAAGGATTGCCTGAGCCATGCGGTGGAGGAATGATACCATTCAAGCGCTTCCAGATCCTCACTTCATAAGGCTAATCGCCGTATCCAGCATATCTGCATTTACGGTAACACCAAAATATCCGGGATCTATAACAGCGCCCATTTTCACTGGCGCCGCCGTGTTGATTTGACGCGTTGTTTCAAGAAATGATAAAAATGTGCCTTCTATAATCATATAGGCACATCTTCCCGCGTTTTCATAGAATTCTTTTATCCTCTCATGCGATGAAAAAACAGGGAGATATCCGGTGCTCTCCGAAGCCGGCAGTGCGAACAAGCGGGCGCCGCCGTCCTTGTGGTCGCCATAAGGGGTCGAATAAAAAATCTTGGCTTTGCCAAAAACTTTAAGAAAAGAAGTATCATCAAGGAGACCTTTTTCATGCTGCTCAAGCAAAAAGACACTATTAGTGTTTTCAGGTGCCGCTTTTTTCTTTCTAAATTCTTCCCGCTCATTCGGCGTCGCCTCGCGGATACTGGGTTTCCCGCAATCCGGGCAAGAATCCACCTGTCCGGTTCGCTCGAAGATAAAACGGCATTTGTCGCAAGTATAAATCATGGCAAGCACCTCATTGTCAGTCAAGCCGCCAAAACTTTGTGAGACAGCCCGCATTTAATCTTTGTCAGGATTTCGCGCTTTCAGGCTCGGTCGCAATATTATACTTACTGAAAAAATCCATCATCGTTTGTACATCGCGCAACGCCCTCATCGCGTCCTCATCCAACACCTCAAGCTCGTTTGGATAACGAGGCTGTACACCGAACACCGTCAAAAAGTCGCATATGTCGCTCAGTTCACTGAAATGGGCATCCGTTTTAATGCACATATCGCAAAGGAGGGGCAAATCATGCTTTTTGGGCGGCTCAACACTGTTTGCGACTAAAAAGCCTTTCAGCATTTTCTCGGCGCACTGCTGCGCGTGGTAACAGATGATTTCCAGCGGTTTCGGACGCGCGTGTTCGTTCAGCGTGTTCGCCGCCGTGAGATCCATTCGCGCGAAGCGGTACCATTCAAGCGCTTCAGGATTTGGCATACAGCACCACCCCCTCCTCCGCGATAGTACGCTCCAGCGTCAGTTGTTTGGAGCGGCGCTCGAAAGTTGCCGTCGTGCCAGCCAGTATATCCAAAGGCTTTCTTTTTGTGCCGCGCATAGAACGGTAAATGCTTTGTATCGCCTCGACCGGACGCATACTTCCATCCGGGATGACCACATATAAGTCGTAGTCGCTATCCTTATCCGGCGTCCCGTAGGCATAAGAGCCAAAGAGATAGATTTTTTCAGCGGGAACCGCATCCACGATAGCGTCCCTGATTTTCAGGATATCATCGGACATGACCATACGAAACACCTTCTTTCAATAAACAGTATACCTCATTTTCGGCGGAGAAGCAATAAAATCAGCGTCGCCGCCGACTTTCACGGCAACAATAACTTCGCAACGATTTGCTCTCCGCGCACAAATGGCTCAGCCCAGTACCGGGAATCGACGGAGATATCCGCGTTGTCGCCCAGCGTAAAATAACAGCCGTCCGGAACAATAAGGCGTTCTTCGCCTACAGTGACCGTGTCTCCCGGCAGCGCCGCGATCCGCTTGACCAACAGCATACCGTCATGCCGAAAAGCGACCGCGTCACCTACGCTCGGGTCGCCGAATACCCGGACGCCAATTATAAACGAGTCTTTTCGGATAGCAGGCTCCATGGAAGCCGATGGGACATAGCCGACGAAGAACACGAATCTCAGCAGAAATAAAGAAAGCAGGCCGCACCCGACGGGTACGGCCCAGTTTTTGATCAGCCGCCGAAGCGCGCCCTTTGTCTTGCGCGTTCTCATATCGACTCCCGGAGTGATACGACAGCGGGGTCCGCCCGCAGGAGCTTGCGGGCGCGCGCCACCCACGCCGACACATTATTGGCCGATATGCCGTCGAGACGCTCGCCGATCTCCCGGTGAGTGTAACCTTCCGCGAGCAGCCGAATCGCCTTGATGCCTTTGGCGGTGACGCCGGAAGCTCCGGCAAGCGCGGCGTCCAGCGCCAGATTGAGCGCCTCCAAGTCTCCGCCGGGCATATCCCATGTTTCCGAACCTGGCAGAGCGCCGGGTCCCGCCGCTTGTTCGCGGTTCCGCCTTAGTGTGGCATACTCCAGCGCGTCGAATATTTCGTTGCGGATCAGAATATAGGCGTAGGTGGAGAACTTGGCTTTTCCAGGCTTATACGCGGACGCCGCCTTGCAAAGGCCAACGCAGCCGATCTGGAACAGATCGTCACGCGTAAAAATCCCGACGCCGCGTATGTCCCAGACGTGATCCCGGATCACGCCGCCGACCAGACCCATGTTCTCCTCTGCCAGCCGGCGCTGCTCATTATCTAACTGCCGCATAAAATCTCATCTCCTCTCCGGAGCCTGAATTTGTTTCCGATTCTCCAATAGGCGTTTGCTCTCATCAATGACCTGCCGGCAATAATAATCGCTCAGATACCCGATATGGGTCTGGGAGAGCGGCGCCTGCAGAATGGCGGCCAGCCAGATATACGCATCTTTCCGGCTCATCAGGCCGGAAAGATGCAGCCGGTCAAAATGCCGATGCGCCTCACGCCTGAGCGCGCGGAGCTGTCCGTTGGCGAGGCGGCCCATGGGGGGTTTTCGTACCCGGTAAAACCCGCGCATACGCGTCGCAGGCGGGATAGCGGGCGCAGACGTAGAGCATGGCATCCGCGCTGTTATCCCGGTAGATCCCGTCGGCGCTGCGCAGCCTGACATGGCTCCCGCAATAGGGGCAGCGGGCGGATTTTGTGCCGAGGACGGCCAAGGAATTACGCTTCTTATTCTTTTTCAATGTGAACACCTCCGTTTTGATTACTTTCGTTTTGATTCCTCGTTTGTATCGCTTATGTTTTCCGAACGCGAAAAAGGCCGATGCGCCGAAAAACAAACAGAATCAAAACCTGATCAATCATCGGTCTCGATTCTGTAAGTGCTTCACGGCCTTCCGTGAAGACTTCGTGAGGTCAATATTCAGTGGAGAGCTTGCGCCGTGTGGACCGCTCAGTGCGCTAAGTCCGTAACGATTCCATATCCGCGGGATATGTCTGACGCCGGGGATCCGTCCGCCGTACCGAAGGCCTGAGCGCAAGCTCTGTTACACCGTTATGATAACATAAGCCCTGATCGATGTCAAGCATATTTGAAAATAATTTTATAAAAATATAAAAAAGTTTTCAAATACACCATATAGGGTGTTTGCGGCGCCGGTATGGGGAAGCTATTCGTAATCATCCTCGTCTTCATCATAGCCATAGGTGTCGCGCCGGCGCTTAAAATAGCGCAAAGCGAAGAGACCACCTGCGGCCGCGGCGAGTCCTGCGAGAAAAAGAATCAGATGCCCGGCCGGTATGCCACTCGCCGCCGGATCAGCGGATTCCCCACCGGAAACCGGAGGAGTGTTTGGCGCTGGCGCAGGCGCCTCCGAGGATTGCTCTGGTATGGGAGTGGATGAGGCGAGACAGCTCAGAGTATAATTTTTGCTCCCGCCCAGGTCCATTTTCAATACGCCGCTCGCGTCCACGACGACTGGAACCGGGAACACGCCTGAGTCTGTCCTGAGTTCAAATTCCACGCCCGCCCACTGGGAGCCGAGCTGGAGGATGAGTTTGTCGGGCCCGTCGGCGATCAGGATCTCGCTGCCGTTGGTGTCGGCGTAGACGTTGGGCGTCAGCGCCGCCGAGAGCAACAGGCATAAAAGCAGCGCTATAATCTTTTTGATTCGGTGTATCATATAACCTCCTTGACGTCATAGCATAAAACAGCTATAATATGGTTAGAATATTACAATGTGGAGTTGATGATATGCTGATCAAACCATCCGCGGCGATACGCCAAAATTATAACGAAATCGCGGAACTGTGCCGCGCCGCCGGGGAGCCGGTTTTCCTCACGAAAAACGGCGAGGGAGACCTTGTCGTCATGGATATGGCCACTTACTCCCGCCGGGAAAAGATGCTGAATCTCCGGGAGGAGCTGCTGGCCGTGGAAGAAGACCGCGCCGCGGGCCGCGCGGGCGTCACGCTAGGCGAGCTTGAAAGCTACCTGGATGGGATCATCAGCGAGGAGGAGCGGCATGGCTCGGCCTCGGTATAAGGTGATCGTGGCTGCGCGCGCCAAGGCGATGCTCGGCGCGCATATCAAGTTTGTAGCGCGGGTGAGCCCGGACGCCGCGAGGGAGGTCAAAACGCGGCTGCTCGCGGCGATCCGGTCGTTGGCCGATATGCCGGAGAGGTTCCCGTTTCTGGACGAGGAACATATTCCAAAAGGCAAATACCACAAAATGTTTGTAGAGAGCCGGTATCTTATCCTGTATCAAATCAAGGATCGAACCGTATACGTTGACTGCATCGCCGATTGCCGGCAGGACTACGGCTGGCTGATTCATTAAGGGCGCACACTCATCTGACGGTGGTCATGTGCGTGATGGCGCCCCAGATCCGATTCGTTTCGTGATTGACTCCGATGATTCTGACTGTGACTCTGGAGCCGCGGGGCGGGCGCCCGCGTTTCGGATATGAGCACAGGCAATCTATGCCGCCGTCCAGACTGACAAACACGCCGTTCGTGTCCACCAGGCTGACGGTACCGACATAACGGCTGCCGGGCGTGTATTTTTTCAGCGCCGCCTCATACGGGTTCTCGCCTGCCTGCTTGACCGAAGCCGTGACGCGGATATTGTTCCGGTCGCTCCGGTCAAGCGTCAGAATTTTCACCAGCACGCGCTGGCCGGGCCGATAATGCGCCGTGGCGTCGATCCAGCGCTGGTAACTGAGTTCGCGCAGCGGGATGTACGTCTCCAAACCGAACAGATCCACGAACATACCTGCCCGAATCACCGATACGACACGCGCCTCGGCCGAAATGCCTTCGTAGAGCAGGTTATTGCCGTCCCGGTCGCTGCCGAAGTAATAGTCGCGGCGTTTAAGCGCCATCGCCTCCAAACGGCTGGCGGCGGCGACGCCGGTCTGGGCGTCCACGCCCTTGACGATATAGTCAATCTCCGCGCCGAGCCGCTTGGTCACCAGATAGTGCATAACATCGGCCGGGGAGCGGTCACGGAAATCCTCCGGAGGTTTTACGCATTCCTCCGCGGGAATGATGACTTTGAAGGCGCCGTGATAGGTGACTGCGAATGAAATATTGGGGCTTCCGGGCGGGCGCTCCATGCCCTGGATCGTGCCGGAGATAAGCTTACGTCCTTTCTGGGATTCTATCATGTCTATCAGGTCGCTTTTCAGCTTGTCCGCGTCGGTTTCAACGGTGCGCCGGTCGTCAATGGAAACAATCGGCGTCTCACGGCGCCGGCGGCGCGCCGGAGGGGAACTCGGATCCCCAGACCGGGACCCGGATTGCGGATCGGCGTCAGGCAAAACTGGGCTCTCACCAGACCGGGATTTTGCCGCGCGCCTTCGGGGTTTCGCCTCATCAAAGCTTGACTGAGATAATTTTTCAGAACCAGTCTGGGGGACGGGTGGTTGATCTGAGCTTAAACCTGAAGTCTGGGTGCCGGCTGCCGCTTCCGTGGCCTGTTCCAAGTCGGTATGATGTTCGGTGACGTCGCCGAGCGCGGCGCTGAGCGCCGGCGATTCAAGCAGCGGATTCCCGCCTGTTTCTATATCAGTCTGGGGAAACGGCGTATACTCAGTTCTCTCACTTTCGCTTTCTTCGAAGTCGGTATGGGAAACAGGCGGGTTTTCATCGCCTCCGGCCTGAAGACTGGGGTTGTCTTCCCGGAAATTTTCCTCCGGGTCGGTCTGGGGAACAGAGAGTATATCCGATCCGGAAAGTTCCCCGACTGTTTCCGTTTCGGTATGGGGACACATCTCATCATCCGGGGTTCCGACATCTTCCGAGTCGGTACGGAGCACCTGTTCGCTGAACTCTTCTTGCCGCATGAAGGCAGCGTCCTGTGTGGCTTTGACGGTTGATTTTCTTGGCATGGTCATGTTCCTCCTTAAATCAAGATTGTTTTTCAAGGCAAAATAGGCTATACTGCATATAAACAGTGCGGGAAGGGAGTGAAGTCGATGGACTATTTGCGTCAGACTGTGGACAGCGATAAACTTACAGGTGTATTTGATTTACCCGATGTTCTTCGGGGCAGGAAAGTAGATGTCATCATACTCCCTGTTCAAGAGACATACACATTGCCGAAAAAAAGAGGGGCGTTCGGTTGTCTGCGGCAATTCGCCAATCCGTCGCTGATGGATGCTGAGGGTGACGCATGGGAACGGGCAGTGGCGGAAAAATATGCGAATCGTTGACGCGAATGTGGTATTGCGTTACCTGCTTGATGACAATGAGGAACTTTCCGCAAATGCAAGGCAGATCATAGAAGGTCGTGCGGTAGAAATTCCTAATTGAAGTTTTATGCGAGGTTGTATTTGTTCTCTCCGGTGTTTACAAAATCAGCCGCAAGGAAATCGGAACGAAGTTGCGCGGATTTTTTGAGAATACAGACTGTGAGTTGCCGCATCGCAATGCCGTTTTGAAAGGCTTGGAACTGTTCTCGGACAACAATCTGGGTTTTGTGGACTGTATCCTCGCCGGTTACTGTGACATTGAGGGAGCAGAAGTATATACCTTTGACAAAAAACTGCAAAAGTTGTTGAATCCGTAAAGTCGGTTGATGAAGAAATCAACCTGCTTCTTTTTATTCAGAACTCATCCGGGGGCTTTGACGCCGCAAAGAGCTTGGCCAAAGCCGGATTCATCTCGGTTCGGGGCGCGTCGGGTTCTTCCGAGCCGGTATGGGGAACAAGTTGTGGATTGTAATCAAAAATAGACGACAGAATCAGGCGCTTCGCGAACGGGTGCTCCAAGTAGTCGAATTTCCGCGCCCGCAGCACGTTCTGTCCGCGCAGAATAATCAGCAGCTCGTCGTTGGGAAACCGCAGCACTTCATCGGGCGTCAGCAAGCGCCGGCGCCCGATGCCGTCCGTCTCGCGGTATTGGGGAACTAACTGCGTCAGCGCGATGGTTTGTTTCACCGTCATCGTGGAATTGACCCGCACGGTGGAATCGCCTGAGCGCAGGCTGAAAAACTCCGCGCCCTCCTGTTCCGTCACGCCGAGCATGAGCTGCGTGTCGCAGCTTCCGATGATTTCCGCCCACTCGTTTTTGAGATATCGGTTTTGGAACTGGTCCAAACTTTGCACGACATGGCAGATCTGAATCTCACGCGACCTGGCGACGCTCAGGCGGCGGGGGTACGAGTCCAGTTTGCCGATATTATTGAATTCCTCGAACACGACGTTGACCGGGATCGCGCAGCGCCGCTCCGGTGTGCTGTCGGCATATCCGGTCAGCTGAATGAACAGGAACGAGAAAAAGAGGGAAGAGAGAAACTCGGTGGAACTCTCTTGGTCGCTCAGAATCACGAAGTAGGCGCATTTGGTCTTGCCAGGTTTTGCGAGGTCAATGTCCGAGTGGCCGGTGATGCGCCTGATCGCCTCGTTTTGCATGATTTGCAGGCGTGTCCCAAGACCGAGTACGATGCCCGCCCGCACAGTGTCGCTAGCTTGGGCGAACAAATTATATGGCGCCTTGGCGGTGTTGGAAATAATCACATCGGTGAGAATCTGAGTGGTAAGGGTGTCGCCCGCCAGATTCGCCATACAGTTCCACGAGTCGCTGTGATCCGGGGATACTAGTAGGTTGAATACTTTCACCAGGTATCCGTTTTGCCGGAACAGTTCGGCCGTGTTGTCGTACAGCTCGGCTTTGCTGTCGGTTAAAACGACCGACTCTCCGCGCTTAATGGCTTGGAAGAGCAGGTTTCGGACTATCGCCCGGGATTTCATGGCGCCGGATGCGCCGCACACGAAAATGTGCTTGTTGAGTTTTGTGCTTACGGGAAGGCAGATGACCTTGCCGTTTTTTTCACCCAGTATGACGCCGTGCGCGTTCTCCGGCGCCGCGACCTCCAGCGCCTGCCGCATTTCTTTGTCGCTCATCCAAGCGGCGGTGCCGTAGGTGCCTTCCTTGGCGCGCGTGAAGTTTCTCTCGTCGCGCTCGCCTTTGCCGAATTTGTCATGCAGCTTGGCGTAGACAAAAACAGCGGCGGATATTATAACAACGCTCAGCGCTACGCCGCGGCCGTTTGCGCCGAGTGAGTATGCCACACAGCGCAGCGGGCTGAAATTTATGCCGGACATCACAGCGCCGCCGCCGAGTCCGTCCTGTGACAGCCATTCACGGTACCCGGCGTTTAATTGGCCGATCAGTCCGCCTAGGTACAGCGTCACGAAAATTCCCAGTATGACGGCGGCGGCTATGGCCATTTTTCTTCGCAAAAATATCACCTCCGTTTATAGTCTCAGCGCGGCCTCTACCATACTCATCTCCAATTCGCGAAGCCCCGCGAGCGCTCCGAGATAACCCCGGAGAAAACGAACCTGCCAGGGGGAAGAACGTTTCCGGAATCGGCGGACACATAAACAGCGCCGCTTCCGGAATTTGCGCCGGCTGCTGATATATCGCCGTAGAGACCGGGTGCCAGCGGATTACCGGTTCCTGCCATATATGAGCCGGGACTGCCGAAAGGTGGAGGCGCGATAGCGTTGTCCTTGCTTCTGTTGATATTGTCGGCCTCTGTCGTCAGGCCGCCAAAAATTTTGTCAGGCTCCACCGAAGTCGGGGGCCCGAACGCTCCCGCGGAAGGGCCGTCAAAATTCTCCGCCGCCAGGACCGGGGTCGCCGCCGTCAACATAAAGATCAGGGTGATCGTAGCCAGAAATCGTTTCATGTGATGTCTCCTTTCGGGTTTTAAGGGCAATGTACGTCACGCCCGCGCCGCTGCCCAATAAAGCGAGGGTGGAAATGAGGATGGAAATCCAACCGGCGCCTGCGGACGCGCCTGGGTTGGATCGCGATTCCGCTTCAGGCTCCTGTGCGAGCGCGAGGTTTTCCGTTCCGGTAAAGATTACGGTGTAGCGAATCAACGTGACGCCCTTACGGTAGACCTCGCCGCTGTAATCAGCGGTAATCGTGTAACCTTTCACATAACTGGATGTTTTCGTGCCCCCGTAAGTGACGATAGCGGTATAACGGTCGCCGATCTCGTAGTCGTCTGCGTTGTAGGTGTTATCCGTTCGCCACTGCACATCCTGCAGCAGCAGCGTCTTGCCGTTATCCTCAATGCTCTTGGGGATATACTGGGTGTCGGCGTCTGACAGATTGGGGTAATTCCGCGATACCGTGTAAGGTGTGCTGGAGTTGCCGTAGCCGGAGACTTCAGACTTGATGGTCGCTGTGTTCAGCAGCAGAGCTCCGGCAAAATCCTCATCTGCGCCGTACTCCCTGTATTGCGGGAACAGCCCGAGAATTGTGTCCATGTCGTTCTTCTTGCTCTCGGCGGTTTCCGTCACTGTAACTGTTTTGCTTTCCTCGCCAATCACAACTTCCCGCAGGATGTCTGAGCAGGTATAGGCGTAATCGCCGCGCTCAAACCCGCCTCGGGGCAGCCGACCGGGATCCACGCCGGGACTCAGCTCGTAAATTTTGCGGATTTCCAGCCTGTCCGGATACTGGATCATGTCAACAGGAAGCAGTTCCGAATAACTGTCTGGACTGTCCGTGTCCGTGACCGGCCGGTTTGACTCCGCCGCGAGCGCCGTACCCGAGATCAGCGAGACAGCCACACACAGGGTTATGGCCATCAGAATGGCTTTCCTCATGTTCACTTTTACCTCCTTCGCGGATTGCTTGATAGTCTTTCATTACGGCCCTGTGTAGCCCCCGCCCGAGATTAGCGGTTGCAAATACGCGACGATGAAACCCAGCGTGTTCAGGACAACCCATGTGATGAGAATTCGCTTGAGCCAGCTTGACGCCTCGTCCACAGCGCGTTGATTACGGCTGATCATGCGGACGAGCAGCGCCACGGAAGAGGCGGTGACGGCGACGATGGTGGAAATGCCGACCAATTTGCCATAGATATCTTTCATAATTCTGCCGAACTCTGTCCAGACATCAGCCGCGAGGGTCGGCTGCAGCGACAGGATGAGCGCCGCCAACACCGCCACAAATGACCAGTGGAGCAGCCTTCGAAACCGGGCGGCGCGGCTGAGCGCGTCATCCGGTTCTTCCGGTCCGCTCCCGCTCAGGGCAAAAATCTCGACTATCCGGGACAGCCGCCTGCCGATTGTGTGATTGTGCATTATGTGCTTGCCTCCTCTCCATTTTCGGGCATAAGAAAGCCGCTTCGTGAAGAACCGTTGAGTTGGTTCCGGAAGCGGCTTTTGCCCGGTCCACAGTTTTGGACGATACAAGCATAGCACGTTTCACTTTGCGTGTCATCGGCATAGCACCGCCAATTTTCCGCCAACTTTTCGCCGCGAGACTGCCATCAGGTTTTTGCCAAACTGACATATTTTGCGGGATGTTCATAGCGCCTCCAAGAGCGTCAGAACTTCCAGCCAAGCGTCCAGCTCACCGGCGGGCGCAGCCCAAAGCCGGATAGACAGGATGTTGATTGCCTGCTGGCGAGTACGGTAGTAATGCCGGGAGGAAATGTTCAGCCGGTAAAGAATTTCGGCGTGACTCAGCGTTTCCGGCGCGATGTAAGTTAGGTAAAGACTTTGATACATCATCTCGCCGTTGCCCGGTTTCTGCCGAAGCACAGTCAGCGCCTCGTTGAAACGATCCAGCAGCAGCCGTGATTTCTGGACGCTCATCAGGCGGTTTTCCAGTTTTTCGTTGTTCATGCCGATCTCGGCGTCAATCAGACTGAGTAGCACATCCAGATCGCCCATCGGGCTGTCCAATTCTTCAGCGATGTGAGTGGGGAAGCATTCCAGCGCCCAGTTGATGTCGCGGTAATGATGTAGCATGAGTTGAGTATTGTGATACATTCCGCGCTTTTTGGCTTTTGCCGCCTGACGAACCTTCTCGTCGCTGATTTTCTGGTCTTCCAGCAGACCGCGTTTGGTCAGCATGGACAGAAACGCCTCGGATTTACCGGAAAGCAGGCGTTCCTGCTCGCACATGTCGTTATGTGAATTTTTCTTGGAATCACTCATGTTTTTTTCGCCTCCGTTGTTAATTGAGGACGCATGGTCCCCCGTATTTGAAACCAAAAACTTGGCGTTATCTCATATCCATCTACTCTCTTGCAGTCATAATCACAATGCTTACAATGCGACGGAAAAAAATACGCGCGCGTTATATGGGCCGAAATCGCAACACAGTTTTCGGGCGGTTTGGCTGCCTGATCCGCGTTGAGGCGCTGAAGAACATGCCGGCTGTGCCAAGCGATCAGACAGTTGATCTTGGCGTTATCTGTGCCGGCGAAATGCGTATTTGTGCCGCAAATGCGTATTTCGTCCAAAATGCGTACGATTTCTTCCTGATCCGGGATTATGACACGCTCATCGGCGGGGTAAAACTTATTGAAAATGAGATAACCGTAGGAGCCTGGCAACTTGCGCGGCGCGAAGGCATCCTGATGCTTTTGCAGGAATCGCCACACTTTAGTCTTTTCCCAGTCCCAACGGTTGCCAAGGGTTTCCAAAGTCAAAACGCGCCGCAGTGCCCGTACTGAACGACCGGCGCCAAGCCGGAGCAGATATTGCGCGGATCCCGCCGAATCGTATGACACCACAGGTCGAGCCAAGCGTCTACTTCTTCAAAGGCCTTTGTCGTCAGGCGCGCCCAATAACCCATTACGCCCTTACCGGCGGGTAGGTGGGTGCGCGGCAACTTGACCCATTGGTATTTGAGCAGGCATTTCATACGTCAAGCTCCTTTCGGTATAGAAAAAGAACAGCCGAGTTGGCTGCTCGTGGACATCAATTTGTCAAAACTTACGATTGACTAAACTGAAAATGCTTTTTCCCTGTGCGGATGCCGAGGGGCAACCGGAGTGCCGGGCAGGTTTCAAAAGTCTGGCTTGTACGTTTTTTTACCTGAATCCCGTTTGGCTGATTGTTCAATCTGAAAAAGCCTGTATTCTATGCATTTTATGAATTTCAATCAGCTAAATAATCAGCTAAATTTCAGCTAAGATTTCGCTTTAGCTGATTCAGCCAATTCCCATACTGCGCTCCGTCTGTTTTCGGAAGTGTTCCGTATGTGCCTTTCACGGCGTAAAGCCGCCAACATATTTCTGACTTTATCATCCTTTTGTTTGTCGCTCAAAATATCCGGCAACTTATCGCCGAGCAGTTCCAAGAAGTCCTGCTTCGTGCCTTTTCCCCATTGACGCAGATAGTCGATTATCATCTGTTTGTAGTATTGGTCGCTTTGCCCGCGGTTTTTGATGTACTGCGCCTTTTCGCCAATTATCTCGGCAACGGTAGCGGAAACGTAGGCATTGGGCGCTTTGCCTTCAATTAAACGAAGAGAACGCAGTGCCTTGTACTGCTCAGGTTTCAGCGGCTGCTTTTTTTGAACGCAATCCAACAGGTAAACGGTCTCAATGTCGAATTCCGGGTGGTCATAGAGCATCCGCATATAGTTTTCATCCAATGTCTTGCCGTAAACCCGTACCACCACTTTCTCCGGCTTCATGAAGAAGTAGTCGGGCAGTGGGAACAACCGCTCCTGCTGGATTCTGAACACTTTCCGAATTCCCATCGCCACGGTGTCAATCATGTTGAAACCGGCCATAGAGTCGGCCAAAAGTTGGTTCCGGTAATACGGAGCGGTGTACCACGGTTGAAGCACGGTCAGGACATCTCCGGGCAGAAATGACCCCGGATTCTGGATGATGATGTAGTCCTCATGCTCATCGACGTAGATCCTGCCGCCTTGGGTGTAGTCCATGTGGGCGATACTGTTGAACAAAAGCTCCCTTTGGAGGCTCACATCATATTGCGGGATGTCAATGGTTCGGAGCGAACGCCGGTTGGGGATATAGCGGTAAGTAAGGTTGCGAACCTTGGCATATACCTTGTCCACCACCGTTATAAACGGAACGGTGAACTCCTTGTAATCCTTGACTATATCGTTCGAGCCGTAAAGTCGCCACATGATGCGGACGGGCGTATCCGGAAGATTGTCATAGTCGGGATTGCCGAGCAACACCATCGCGGCATTCGTCAATTTGCCGTCCACCACCAGTTTCAGCTTTGTCAGAAACTGTTCGTCGGTCATCTTGTCCACTTCCGCGCCGATATGCTCACGGTTCTGTCTAACCTTGTAGCTCTCGCGGGCAATGCGAATAGCCTCGGTATCCAGATATTTGACGCTCGAACCCTTGATAACCTGCTTCGACCAGTCGCGGCGGGCTTGCCCGCGCAAACGGTCAAGCTCATCTATAGATAATGCGCCAAGCGATTCTCCATCTCGTCCGTACCAGTGGTTCTTCCACGCAGTCGGCATAGCGACGACAGCAGCGGGAATTTTGAACATCACCACGCGCTTGTCGCCGTCATAAATCTCGAATATATCCGTGAA
>JAISAH010000070.1 GCA_031266805.1 Gracilibacteraceae bacterium | reverse complement strand
GCCAGGCAAAATCGCGGTTTTCCTTCCAGCCGTCAAAAAAATGCTCCGCGTCGAAAAACACCTCGACCCCGCTTTGGGTCAAAAACTCGATCGACGCGCGGATCAGGCGCAGATTTTCCCCTTCATCCGTGCGCAAGACCTCGCGCACATGTAGTTCCCATGATTTTCCAAAAATGGTCACTGTCTTAGCGCCGGAAGCGGCCAGTTCGCGCAGCACCGGGCTTTGATCGGCCCTGGTCCCCGCCTTGCAGGTACTGCCAAAAGCCACGATCCGCTCCGGCCGCCGGAAAAGGCCCTCCGCCCGTAAGGCCGCGAACAGCTCGTCGTCTTTAGGGCTCGCGCCCGGCCACCCCGCCTCAATATAAGGAGCGCCCCATTCCTGCATGGCCCGGATGTAATCCAGTTTATTTTCCAGCGAAAACTGCACGCCCTCGCCTTGGGCGCCGTCCCGCAAAGTCGTGTCGTACAGCCACAGCCGGCCGTTGGCCTTGTTTTTCGTCATGCCGCCTCTCTCAACCCCCGCCGGATTCCAACATGCCGCTCTCCGCTATCGCGGCCGCGGCGGCGATTATTTCCTCCTCGGAGCGCACCAGAGCGATGCGGACGTACCCCTCCCCGGAAGGGCCGAAAGCTGTACCCGGAATGACGACGACGCCGGCGAGGCGCATGAGTTTTTCGGCAAAATCCTCACAGCCGCCCCGGAAAGAGGGGGGCAGCGCCGCCCAGACGAACATCGTCGCCGGGGAAGGCCTGAGCGGCCAGCCGACGCGGGAAAACTCCGCCGTCAACAAATCGCGCCGGCGCTCATAAGCGGCGCGGGCGGCGGCCACATAGTCCTGAGGCCCGCTCAGGGCGGCGACGGCCGCTTTTTGCACGGGCAGGAAAACACCAAAATCTATATTGGATTTTAGCAGGTTAAGCCGGGCGATCATCTCCCGGTTACCTAGGGCAAACCCGATCCGGGCCCCGGCCAGTCCGTAGGTTTTGGAAAGCGAGTTGAACTCCAGCCCGACGTCCCGCGCTCCGGGCGCGCTGAGAAAACTGCCGGCCCGGCCGCCGTCAAAAACGAGCTCGCTGTAGGCGTTGTCATGCAAGACAGCGATATCCCGCGCCTTGGCGAAGGCGGCCAGTTTTTCGTAAAAAGCGGGCGGAGCCGCGGCGGTGGTCGGGTTGTTCGGATAGCAGACGATCATCAGTTTCGCCCGCCGCGCCGCCTCATCCGGTATGGCGTCCAGGTCGATCAGCCAGTTGTTTTCCGGCCGCTGGGGCATAAAAACGACTTCCGCCCCGGCCAGGCGCGCCCCGTCCGCGAAAACCGGGTAGCAGGGCTCGGGCACGAGGACTGTGTCGCCGGGATCGGCCAGCGTCAGGCACAGATGGGCCAGCCCGTCCTGGGAACCCAACAGCGAGGTGACTTCCGTTTCCGGGTCGATATCCACGCCAAAACGGCGCCCGTACCAGGCCGCCGCCGCCGCCGTCAGCTCCGGCAGATCGCTCAGGGCGTAGGTATAGTTTTCCCCCGCCGCCGCCGCGCGGGTCAGTGCCTCCAGCACATGGGGCGCGGGAGGGATATTGGGGGCGCCGACGCTGAAATCGACGACGGGTCTTCCCGCCTTCAGGATCTCCTGTTTGGCGACGGCCAGCCGGGTGAAGACCCCCGGCGCGAATTGGTCCATTCGTTTAGCGAAACGTATCACCCGGCGATTTCCTCGCTCAATCCGTGTTTCAGCACCGCCCGCTCCATGATCTCCCGGTCGCGGGGCCGCAGCACCACCTGGGCGGTCAGGCCGTCAGTCTCCACAAAAGCGTACATATATTCCACCACCACGCCCTCCGCCACCAGCTTGCCGAGCATCCCGGCCAACCCGCCGGGCCGGTCCGGGACCCGGAGGATCCAAACCGGCGTTATCTTGACCACATAATGATTTTCCTGCAGTTTGGCCGCCACGGATTCCGGATCGTCGACGATAACGCGCAAAACGCCGAAATCTCTGGTGTCCGCCAAAGAGAGCGCCCGGATATTCACCCCGAGTTCGGCCATTTTGTCCAGGACCTGGGCCAGCCGTCCTTTGGCGTTTTCGAGAAATATGGAGATTTGTCTCATGATCCTCACTCCTTGGTTTTGCTGAATCGCGGCTCGATCAGCGTTTTTTCTATATCCCGGCCTGAGCCTTGAGTTCCGCGGCCCGGTCCGTCCGCTCCCACGGCAGGTCGATGTCCGGGCGGCCAAAATGGCCGTAAGCCGCCGTCTGTTTATAGATGGGGCGGCGCAGATCCAGCATGTCGATGATGGCGCGGGGGCGGAGGTCAAAATTCTTGCGCACCAGAGCCTCGATGACGCTGTCCGGCGCCCGGCCCGTGCCAAAGGTGTTAGCGTTGACGGAGACCGGCTGGGCCACGCCTATGGCGTAAGCGATCTGCAACTCGCATTTTTCCGCCAGTCCCGCCGCCACGATATTCTTGGCCGCGTAGCGGGCGGCATAGGCGCCGGAGCGATCGACTTTTGTCGGGTCTTTGCCGGAAAAACAGCCGCCGCCGTGCCGGGCCAGCCCGCCGTAGGTGTCGACGATGATCTTCCGCCCCGTGAGGCCGGTGTCGCCCTGAGGTCCGCCGATGACAAAGCGCCCGGTCGGGTTGACAAAATATTTCGTGGCCCCCGTCAGCATGGCGGCGGGCAGCGCCGCTTCCACCACCTGACTCATGATGTCCTTGCGGATCCGCTCCGGCGAGACGTCCGGGGAATGTTGGGCCGAAACCACGATGGTGTCGATCCAGGCCGGCTTCCCGTCCCGATAGGCCACCGTCACCTGGGTTTTGCCGTCCGGACGCAGCCAGGGCAGTTCCCCGGTTTTACGCGCCTCCGCCAGCCGGCGGGCCAGGCCGTGGGCAAAATAGATCGGCGCGGGCATGAAAGTTTCCGTTTCATTGGTCGCGTAACCGAACATCATCCCCTGATCCCCGGCGCCGATATCCGCCTCTTCGCCGGCGCCGCGGGTCTCCAGCGCGTTGTTTACTCCCTGGGCTATATCTTTTGACTGCTCGTTGATACAGGTCATGACGGAGCAGGTGTTGGCGTCAAAACACAAAGCCGCGTCCGTGTAGCCGATGCCGCGCACCGTTTCGCGCACCACGCGCGGGATGTCCGCGTAACAGCTGGTGGTGATCTCCCCGCCTACAAGGATGAGGCCGGTGGCGGCAAAAGTTTCGCAGGCCACGCGCGCGTCTTTGTCCTCGCTCAAAATCGCGTCGAGGATGGCATCGGAGACCTGATCGCATAATTTGTCCGGATGGCCTTCCGTCACCGACTCGGATGTCAACAGGCACTCACTCATTTTTCGTTCTCCTTTACAGGTTTATTATCACGCGGTAAAAGCCGAATGATTTCTTCCGTTATCAGATCCGCGACTTCCCTTTTGCTCATCAGGGGAAAATCCCGAAACCCGCCGCCGGGATAGAGAAAACTGACGATATTGGTGTCCGCGCCAAAGCCCGCCCCGGCTCGCGTCACATCGTTCAAGACGAGGAAATCAGCGTTCTTGCGCCGGAGTTTTTCCGCGCCCCGGGCGCGCGCGTCCTCTGTCTCCGCCGCGAAACCCACGAGGACTTTGCCCTGTTTCTGCCGGCCCAATTCCGCGAGGATATCCGGGGTTTCCGTCAGCGTCAGCGTGAGGTCGCCGCCTTTTTTCTTGATCTTCTGCTCGGCGGGGGCCGCCGGCCGGTAGTCAGCCACCGCCGCCGCCATGACCGCGATGTCGCTGGCCGGGAAAAGCTCCAGCACGGCGTCCCGCATGGCCAGCGCGCTTTCCGTCTCTATGCGGCGGACGCCGGCCGGCCGGGGCAGGGCGGTCGGGGCGCTGATCAGCGTCACCTCCGCGCCGGCCGCCGCCAGAGAAGCCGCGGCGGCGTAACCCATTTTCCCGGAACTGAAATTGCCGATATAGCGGACGGGATCCAGGCGTTCCCGGGTGCCGCCGGCCGTGACGAGAGCGCGCCGGCCCGCGAGCGGCCCGGCGGTCAGCAGGCGCCGGGCGGCGGCCGCGATCGCCTCCGGTTCGCTCATGCGCCCCGCGCCGCTTTCCCCGCAGGCCAGCGCTCCTTCATCCGGGCCAATCAACGCGACGCCGCGCGCCCGCAGGCAAGCAAGATGCTCCTGGGTGGCCGGATGAAAATACATGGCCGTATTCATGGCCGGAGCGGCAAGGATGGGCGAGCGGGCGGCGAGCAAAGTGGAGGTGAGCAGGTCCGGGGCGAGGCCCAGGGCCATGCAGGCTAGAGTATGGGCGGTCGCCGGGGCGACGACGATGAGGTCAGCCTGTTCCGCCAGAGCCACATGCTCGATGTTCCAGACGCGCGGTTCCTCAAACTGGCGCAAATGGACCGGATTGCCGGAGACGGCCTGAAAAGTGAGCGGCCGCACAAAAGCCGCCGCGGCTTCCGTCATGACGACGCGCAGCTCCGCCCCGTCTTTTTTCAGGCGGCTGGCCAGTTCAACGGCCTTATAAGCGGCAATGCCGCCCGTCACCCCGAGGATTATTTTTTTGCCTGTGAGCATCGCCTGTCACCCAACCTCAAATCATTCCGCTTCAACGATGAGTTCGCCGCGCTCCATCTCCAGCAGCGCCGTGCTCACCGGTTTTATCTCGTTGCTTTCCGCGATCGTGCTGTGCGCCATGATGTATCTGGCCCGCTTGGCTACGGCCACGACCAGCGTGTATTTGCTGTCCACATTCCGCATCAGTTCATCCAGCGATGGCTGTCTCAAATTCCATCCCCCTTTTCCCGCGCCGTTTTGATAATTTGGCGGACTTCCGTCACCGTCCGCGCCAGTTCGTCGTTGACCACCACAAAATCGTAATCGGCGGCCGCCGCTATTTCCTCGACCGCCAGCGCCATCCGGGCCGCCATCACCTGAGCGCTGTCCGCGCCCCGCCGGCAAAAACGCGCCTCCAGTTCCTCCCGCGACGGAGGCATGAGAAATATAGTCAGACACGGCAGGACGGACTTCACCTGCCTGCCGCCTTGCACGTCGATCTCCAAAATGACGGTTTTGCCCGCGGCCAGCAGTTTTTCTACTTCCGCCCGCGGCGTGCCGTACAGGTTGCCGGAAACTTCCGCCGATTCGAGCAGGCGGCCTTCCGCCCGGAGACGCTCAAATTCTGCCCGCGTGCGGAAGTAATAATGCCGGCCCTCTTTTTCATCCGGGCGCGGAGCGCGGGTCGTGACGGAAACCGAGACCGCCAGATCGCCGTCCTTCAGCAGCTCCTGACAGACAGTCCCCTTGCCGACGCCGCCGGGGCCGGAGATCACGACGAGCAGCCCGGTCGTGGTCGCGGGATCCTTCATTTTTCCGCCTCCGAATCCGGCTCCGCCGCCGTCGCGCTTTCCGCGGGGGGAAATTTTGCGGTCAGCCGGTTGACCAGCGTGTCCGTCTGCAAGGCGGAAAGAAATATATGCCCGCTGTCGCAGATAACGACCGCCTTCGTGCGGCGGCCCTGCGTCGCGTCGATTAGGCATTTGCCTTCCCGGGCCTCCTGGATCACCCGTTTGACCGGCGCCGACTCCGGGCTGACGACGGCGACCACTCTCCCGGTCAAAACGGTGTTGCCAAAGCCTATATTAACTACCCTGACTTCCATTCCCGCCCCTCAGGAACCGTTACTGGCCACCACTAAAGGCGCCCTCGGATCCTATTCCAAATTTTGTACTTGTTCCCTCATTTTTTCCAATTCGCATTTGCCGTCCACCACGACGCGCGTAATCAGGGCGTCATTCGCCTTGGAGCCAATGGTGTTCACTTCCCGCCCTATTTCCTGCAAAAGAAAATCCAACCGGCGCCCCACCGGCTCCGCCGCGGCGAGCGCCGTTTCAAACTGGTCGGCGTGACTCAAAAGGCGGACTGTTTCCTCGGTGATATCGGCCTTATCCGCGAATAAAGCCGCTTCCGCCGCCAGACGCTGATCCGCGCCGCCGCCCATGAGTTCGGTCATCCGCTCCCCGAGCCGGGCGCGATAAGCTTCCGCGACCGCGGGCGCCCTCTCCCTCACGCTCAGCGCGTAATTCCTGATCAAAGCCAGACGGGCGCGCAAATCACGGGCGATACTCGCGCCTTCGGCGGCCCGGGCAGCGACCAGCGCGGCCAGGGCCTGAGTCAGAGCTTCCGCCACCAAAGCCGGCGGCGGCTGGGCATCCGCGGTTTCTTCCGCGCGCCAAACATCCGGCAGGGAGACCAGCCGCCAAAGATCCGGCTGGTATACCACGCGCAGCTCCTGCGCCAGATCTCTCAGGCATTTATCATACGCCAGCGCCAAATCTTTGTCAAGGGCAATCAAATTCCTTTTCCCGGAGATTTCCCGGCAATTGAGACTGACTGTGACATGGCCCCGGAAAATCACGCCGCGGATCTGTTTCCGCGCTTCTTCTTCTAAGGCCGGCGCCACGCGCGGGCCGCGGATCACTATATCCAGAAACCGGTGATTCACCGAGCGCAATTCCGCTTCCGCCAGCCAGCCTTCACCTTCGCTCCGGCCGGCGCCAAAACCGGTCATACTTTGCATATTTTTTAGCTCCATGGGTGATTTTTTGTTACAATTGATTGTTTCATTTCATTACTTCCTCGCCGCGTGCGCTTTTGGCCCAGCCGCCCCACTCCGCCGCCTGTTTTTCCCAGGCGTCCGCCTTTTCCGCCGGCAGAGCGAAGGCGACGGTCACGCCGGCGGCGAATTCTTCCTTTTCGATGATCGCGTCCAAGGCGGTCAAAAAGCGCTTCGTTTTTTCATACGAGGTATAGGGCAAATCGAGCGTGTAAAGGATATGGGGGCGGAGGAGGACTGTTTCCGCCTGAGCCAAAGCCAGTTGGGCCGTGCCGGCGTAAGCTCTGGTCAGACCGCCCGTGCCCAGGAGCACGCCGCCGAAATAGCGGGTGACCACCGCCAGCGCGTCCCAGAGCTCCGCCCGCTGCAGCAGATTCAGCAGAGGCCGCCCGCCCGTGCCGCGCGGTTCGCCGTCGTCCGAGCATTTTTCCCGCTCGCCGGCGCCCAGACGCCAGGCATAAACATAATGGCGGGCGTCCGGCCACAAGAGGCGAGTCTCGCGCAGGCCGGCCTCCGCGCTCGCCTGATCCGCGACCGGCGTCAGCCGAGCGATGAAGCGCGACTTGTCTATGGTCTGCTCCGCCCGCGCCTCCCGGAGCAAAGCCCGCGGCACTCAGGCCTCCGCTCTCGCCCGCGCCTTCGCCAAAAAATCGGCGGCGCGGACGACGACGCGCTCATGCCGGCCCGCAGCGACAGGCCCGCGTTCGTCCGCCGCGCTGACGCGAAAAGTCAAACTGCGGCCTTCGCCGCCGGTCACTTCCGCCTCCGCCCACACTTTGAGGCCGACCGGCGTCGGCGCCGTATGGGCGAGATCCAGACGGACGCCGACGCTTGTTTCGCCCTCGGCCAGGGCGAGGGCGTCCACCGCCGCTTGCTCCATCAGGGCGGCGAGAGCCGGGGTGGCAAAAACCGGCAGCGAGCCGCTCCCCAGCGCCGCCGCCGTGTTCGCGGCCGTGACCGTGGTCTCCGCCCGCCCTTTTCTGTTAAGCTGCGTCATATGATCATTCGCCATAAACCCTCCGTTAAACCTACGCCTCGACCCACCGCGTCAGCAGGCCGTCTATCTCCGCCCGCAGGGCCTCCGCCTTTTCATGCCAAGCCGCCGCCTGCTCATAGTCGCCGCCCGCGTCCGCCGCCGCCTGCTCCGCCGCGGCCAGGGCCGCTTCCCGCTCCGCCACTTCGCGCTCCAACCCGGCTCGCCGGTTCTCATCTCGGACGCTCCGCCGGCGGCGAAGCCGCTGCCGCTCCCACTCTTCCCGGCCGGCGGTCGGCGGCGGCGTTTCCGCTGCCGCTGCCGTTTCCTCCTGCCGGAGGCGGCGGTAAGCCGAATAATCCCCTTCCCAGAGACGAAAACTCTCCGGGGTGAGCAGAGCCACCCGGTTCGCCACCCGGTCCAGAAAATAGCGGTCATGCGAAACGAGCAGGGCCGTGCCCTCATAGGCGATCAGGGCTTCCTCCAAGGCTTCGCGCGTCGGGGCGTCTATATGGTTGGTCGGTTCGTCCAGCAGCAGGAGATTGCCGGCGGCCAGGAAAAGGCGGCAAAGGGCCAAGCGGCTCTTTTCGCCGCCGGACAGCCCCCGCACCGGTTTCAGGACGTCCGGGCCGCGAAAGCCGAAACGGGCGAGCCGAGAGCGCAATTCGCCGTCCTCCGCCCGCGAGACGGCGCGCAAGGCGTCCAGCACGGCGCCGTCCGCGCCCAGATCCTCGTACTCCTGTGCGTAATAGGCCGCGCGGACGCCCGCGCCGAGAGCCACCCGGCCGCCCGAGGGAATTTTTCCCAGGACGGCGCGCAGCAAAGTCGTTTTCCCGACTCCGTTCGCCCCGAGCAGAGCCGTTTTTTCCCCGCGGCGCAAAGTGAAACTTATATCGCGTAAAATGACGCGCGCGCCGTAAGCGACGGTCAAATCACTGACGGTGAGCACCGCCAGTCCCGTCCGGCCGCCGCTCGCCAGATCAAGGCGCAGGGCTTTTTCCTTTTCCGGCGCGGCGACCGGCGTCAGACGGGCCAGCTGTTTTTCCCGCCCCCGGGCCTGCCGGGCCTTGATCCCCGCGCCGTAACGGCGGATGTACTCCTCCAGGGCGGCGATCTTTCGCGCGGTTTGCTCGGCGTTTTTAGCCTGGGTCTTCAGCTCCAGCGACCGCTGCAGCTCCGCGGCGGAGTAGTTTCCGCCGTAAACGCGCAGGGCGCCGCGATCCAGCCAGAGGATCCGCCGCGCCACCCGGTCGAGAAAATAGCGGTCATGCGAGACGACGAGCACGGCCCCCCGGTAAGAGGTGAGAAAATTCTCCAGCCACTCCAGCGCCTCCACATCCAAATGGTTGGTCGGCTCGTCCAGAAGCAGCAGCTCCGGCGCGGCCAGCAGCAGGCGGGCCAAGGCCAGACGGGTTTTTTGCCCGCCGGAGAGCGAGGCGCTTTTTTCCGCCTGCGCCGCCGCCAGACCCAATCCGGCGAGAATGCGCCGCGCGTCCGCTTCTAGGGCGTAACCGCCCAGCGCCTCGTATTGCTGGGTCAGGGCGGCATACCGCGCCAAAAGCGAGACGTCTTCCCCGGCGGCGGCCATTTTTTCCTCCGCTGCCCGTAAAGCCGTGCGTAAATCGATGACGTCCCGCCGTTCGGCCAAGAGATCCTCCCAGACCGTGGAGAGGCCGGCCGCCGCCTCCGCCGTCTGCGGCAGATAGCCCGGTTTTTCCGCCAGAAAAACTTCCCCGCGCTCGGGCCGGATCTCGCCCAGCAGCACCTTCAGCAGAGTGGTTTTGCCCGCGCCGTTCGGCCCGACCAGCCCGACTTTTTCCCCGGCCTCCACCCGAAACGAGACCCCCCGCCAAAGGGAGCCGCCCGCCACATCCACGTCCAGACCGCTCGCCGCCAGAATACTCATGTCAATGCTGACAGTCGGGGCAATAGACGCTGGCGCGCCCGCCTATTTTGATTTTTTGCAGCGGGCGGCCGCAGACCAGACAGGGCTGGCCGCCGCGCCCGTAGACCCGGAGCCGGTTTTGAAAAGAACCGCTGTTGCCGTCCGCGTCCCGGTAATCGCGAAAAGTCGTGCCCCCGGCTTCTATGCCCTGCCGCAGCGTCAGGCGCACCGCGTCGTAAAGCAAAAACAGCTCGGAGAGTTTGAGGCCGCCGGCTTCCCGGAAAGGCAGGATCCCGGCCTGAAAAAGCGCCTCGTCCGCGTAAATATTGCCCAGACCGCATATTATGGTCTGATCCAGCAGCGCCGCTTTGACCGGAGTTTTTTTGCCGTTCAATCTTATGGCAAAATTTTCCAGCCAAAAGCTTTCCCCCAGCGGCTCCGGCCCCAGTTTGTTCAAACAGGCCAGCGCTCCCAGCTCGCCCGGCGGAACGAATTGCAGGCGGCCGAATTTGCGCTGGTCGGCGTAATGGAGCTGGCCGGCGGTCAGGTCGATGATCACATGGGTGTGCCGACCGGGGACCGCGGGCCGCGGATAATAGACCAAGGAGCCGGTCATGCGGAAATGGGTCACTACGGTCGCGCCGTTATCCAGACCGAGCAGCAGGTATTTGCCGCGGCGGTCGAGAGAGGCGACAGAGCGGCGGCGCAGGGCGCGGGCCGGCGTCACCCCCGCCGGCAGGAGAAAAGCGCCCGGCCAGAGGACCTGGATCTTCTTGATGGTCTGCCCCAGGATATGGGGGGCGAGCGTGCGCCTGATGGTTTCCACTTCCGGCAGTTCCGGCATCAGTATTCCTCCAGAGGGACCATGTCATACCAGTTCGGGCCTGTTTTCATATCGACGACCAGCGGGACCAGAAGCTCATAGGCGCCCTCCATGGCTTCCCGCACCAGCGCGGCCACTTGGGGCAGAGCCGCGGGCGTCGTCTGCACGAGCAGTTCGTCGTGTACCTGGAGCAGCATCCGGGCCGGCTGCGAGGCCAGAGCCGCCTCCGTCCGCAGCATGGCGATCTTCATGATATCGGCCGCCGTGCCCTGCACTGGCGTGTTTTTGGCGACGCGCGCCCCGAACTGCCGGGCGGCGTAATTGCCGTGCGTGAGTTCCGGCACGCGGCGCATCCTCCCCAGCAAAGTGCGCACGATCCCCGTCCGGCGGGCTTCCTCCACGACGCCGTCCAGATAGTCCTTCACGCCGCCGTAGCGGACAAAATAGCGTTCCATATAACGCCGCGCTTCTTCGCGGGAAATGCCGATGTCGCGAGCCAGACCGAATTCGGTCAAACCATACATGAGACCGAAATTGACCGCCTTGGCCTGCCGGCGCTGTTCCGGCGTTACGTCGCCCAAAGCCGTCTGGAATACTTCCGCCGCCGTGCGGGCGTGCACGTCCTGGCCGAGACGGAACGATTCGCATAAAAGCGGGTCGGCGGAATAATGGGCGAGCACGCGCAGTTCGATCTGGGAATAGTCGGCGGAAAACAGCGTCATGCCTTCGGCGGGCGGGTGAAAAGCCTTGCGCAGTTTGCGCCCTTCCTCCAGCCGGATGGGGATATTTTGCAGATTAGGCTCCGTGCTGGACAAACGCCCGGTCGCCGTCGCCGTCTGCTGAAACGTCGTGTGGACGCGCCCTTCTTTCAGTTCGGCCAGAAAACCGCGCACATAGGTGGATAAGAGTTTGCTGAGCTGGCGGTAGAGCAGGATATTGCCGACGATGGGATGCTCGTCCCGCAGCTCGTCCAAGGTCTCGGCGTCGGTGGCGTAACCGGTTTTCGTCTTTTTTTTGCCGGGCAGGCCCAAAGTCTCAAACAGCAGTTTGCCCAACTGCTGCGGCGAGTTGATATTGAGGGGCCCGCCGGCCAAAGCGTATATTTCCTCTTCCAAAGCGGACAGGCGCTCCTCCAGATCGGCGCCGCATATTTCCAGCTGCCGGCGGTCGACGCCGACGCCTTCTTTTTCCATCGCCGCGAGGATCGGGGTGAGCGGCTGTTCTATCCGCCGCAGCAACTCGCCCATACCCAGCTCTTCCACGCGAGCGGCGTAATCGGGGGCGAACTGGCCCAGCCGCCAGGCCTCCTCGCCGACGCCTGGGCCAAAAAGTCCTTGGTCGGGGCCGCTCAACAGCTCGGCGATGCCGTAAGAGCCGCGGCCGGGGTCGATGAGATAGGCGGCCAAGGTGACGTCCAGCTCGACGCCGCGCAGCTCGCGCCCTTCCGCCAGCAGCATGGAGTAAAGCGGTTTGGCGTCGGCCAGCACTTTCGGCGCCCCGGGGTCGGCGAGAAAATCCAGCCAGAGTTTTTCCGCCGCGTCCGGCCGGCTCGGGGCCGGGCGTTCGTATGCGCGGACCTCGGCGCCGTCCCAGGCCCCCAGCGCCACCCAGCGCTCGCCGTCCCGGCGGCCGGAGCTGCGATAACTGAGGTAAACGCGCGTCCCGGCCGCGCGCCACGCGCTCAGGCACGCGGCCCAGCCGGAGTCGTCCAGCGGCGCCGGCGGCGGGGCGGTTTGGTTCATCCAGGCGGGCGTCCCGCTCAGGGCGGCGGGCGGGGGCGGGGCCGGAGCGGCGGAGACGGCCGGCGATTTGGCCGTTTTAGCCAGAGATTTTTCTTTGTTTTGCCATAATTGGGATATTTTATAAAGACCGTAGCGGTGAAAAACCGCCAGGACGTTTTCCGGATTGGGCCGGCGCGTCCGCAGATCTTCCGGGGCGGTATCGATCGGCAAATCGTCGATCATCGCGGCCAGTTTCTTGCTCAAGAGAGCCTGCTCCGCGTAGACTGTCAGCGATTCCCGCAGTTTGGCCCCCTGGACCTCCGGGCTGTGGGCCAGCACGTTTTCGAGACTGCCGTAAGCGTGCAGCAGTTTCAGCGCGGTTTTTTCCCCTACGCCCGGCACGCCGGGGATATTATCGGAGGCGTCGCCCATAAGGCCCTTGAGATCGACGATCTGCGGCGGGGTGAGCCCATATTTTTCCATAACGGCGGCCTCATCGTACAGCTCCGTCTCGGACTTGCCCCGGGCCAGATAGACCTTGACGGCGGGGGCCACCAGCTGCAGCGCGTCCCTGTCGCCGGTGACGACGCGCACCTCCATGCCGGCCCGCTCCGCCCGCCGCGTCACGCAGGCGATGATATCGTCCGCTTCATAGCCTTCCAGCTCCAGGGCCGGGATCTCCATCGCCCGCAGCACTTCCCGCAGATAGCCGAACTGGGGCCGCAGTCCCTCCGGCGTCGGTTTGCGCTGGGCCTTGTATTCCGCGTACATCTTGATCCGCACCAGCGCCTTGGTCTTGTCGAAGGCCACGGCCAGATGGGTTGGCTGGTGCTGTTTTTCCAGCTGAAAAAGCGTCGTCAGAAATCCGTGCAGGACGTTGGTCGGCAGACCGTCCGGCGAGGTGAGGACCGGCATCGCGTAAAAGGCGCGGTTAGCCAAGCTGTTGCCGTCGATAATCAGCAATCTTTCCATCTTACAGCCTGTCTTCCCCTATGTCCCCGGGCATGTCCGCACCGCCGCTCATGTCATCATCGTCCTCATCCTCATTGTCCTCATCATCGTCCTCATAGTCGCGCAGGTAAACGGCGTCGGCGATATCGGTAAAAAGAATACCGTTCAAATGATCCGACTCATGCTGAAAAACGCGGGCCAGATATCCTTCCGTCGCGATGGTCACCGTTTCCCCGAGGCGGTTTTGCCCCTCTAGGACGACGGAGAGAGGCCGGGTCACGAGGCCGTATTTTTCCGGCACACTAAGACAGCCTTCGTTTTCGCTCGCCGCTTCTTCGCTCAATCTGAGGAAGACGGGATTGATCAACTCATACAGCTGATCACCGATATCCGCGACAAACACGCGTTTCGGCACGCCGATCTGCGGCGCCGCCAGACCGACGCCACCCGCGCTGTACATAGTTTCCGCCAGATTGTCCAACAGTTTAAGCACATTCGGCGTGATTTTGGGAACAGGTTTTGCTTTCTCCCGCAGAGAGGGTTCGTGTTCCTCCAATATCCGATAAACCGCCATCGCTGTCCGCCTTTCGTTTTTCCGCGCTCCATACCGGCTACCATGATATTATTATACCAAAAGCGGAGAGAAAAGCAACCGCCATTATCCCTTTTAACGGAAGATAGGCGCGTTTTGGCACTGGAAGAACATAGCACCCAAGAGCATTAAACCCCCGTGTTTTTATAATTCCGGCTGAGATACGGCGTCTCCGCCACGCTCGCCAGCTGATTCAGCCGCAGCGCCAGCCCATAGAAGAATCCGGACAGCGCGTTCAGAAAATCAAACAGCCCCGCCGGCACGGTCAGCCCACTCTCCTCCGCGCGATAGGCGAGCCGCGTCAGTTTTTTGGCCTTGGAGCGCAAAATATGCGCCCGGCACGCTTCCTCGCTCCCGCACGGCAGCTGGAACAGCGTTTCCTGCTTAGCGATCAGGGCCCGCAAATCCGCCGCGCGGCCAATCAGCCATTGCAGCTCATCGCCTGTGAGGCTGAAAAAGGTGCGGAGCGTGGGATTCGCGTGATAAACCAATTCCTCGGCCTTGATCAGGTCGTCCGCCAGCGCGGCGCGTTCCCCGCCGCCGAGCCCGCGCAGCATGGCGGCCAGCAGCCCGGTCTCGCTCGCGAACTCGTCCGTTAAGATCTCAAAATCGCAGCGCAAATCGGCGGACGGCGCGGATAAAAACGGGTAGGCCTCATAGGGGCTTCTATAGCGCGGTTTGAACTCGCTCATTGGATGTGTTTTCCTCCCATAACGCAAAAGATCGTTTCATAAAAGCGCGGATCCCGAAGTTATAGGCGTCGTCCAGAGCCGTGCCGCTCATTATTTCCTCGGGCCGGCCCTCCGCCACCAGCGCGCCGCCGCTCATCAAAAGGATCCGGTCGGAGTACAGCCGGGCGAAACTGAGGTCGTGCATGACCTGGATCACAGCGCGCCCGCCCTGCGACACCCATTCCTGCAGATATCCGAACAGTTCGGCCTGATGTTTTAGATCCAAATGGTTCGTGGGTTCGTCCAGCACGATGATCCGCGGTTCCTGGGCAAAAGCCCGCGCCAGCATGACGCGCTGCCTCTGACCGCCGGACAGCCACGTTATGGAATCGCCGGCCTGCTCCAACATGCCGACGGTCCGCAGGCAGTCCTCGGCGACGCGCCAATCTTCGCTGGAGCTGGTCGCCAGCACGCCGCGCCGTTTGCCGTAGCGCCCCATCATCACCGTGTCCAGCACGCTGAAATCAAACCATTGCTCCGAGATCTGCGCCATCATGGAGATCGACGCCGCCAGGTCGCGCCGCTGCAGAGCCGAAACGCTCCGGCCCAGTATGCGTACATCGCCGCCCATCAGCGGGATCAGCTTGCAGATCGCTTTCAGCAGCGTCGTCTTGCCGCAGCCGTTGGGACCGATGATGCTGACGCGCTCACCCGCGGCCACGGCGAAGTTGGCGGCGCGGACGACCTCGATGCCGCGGTAGCCCGCGCTGGCGCCGCGCACTTCCACCAGAGGCGGCATTTATTTCACCTTCCTTTGCCGGAAAAACACAAACGCGAAAAACGGCGCGCCAATCAGCGCGGTCACTACGCCGACGGGCAGTTCGGACGCGGGGATCGCCGTCCGGGCTATCAGGTCGGAGGCCACCATCAGCGTGCCGCCGCATACCGCCGTCATCGGCAGCACGACTTTGTGCTTCGCCCCGAATACGCGGCGCACGATATGCGGCGCGACCAGATCAACAAAACTGATGATGCCGACAAAAGCGATGGACGCGCCGGTCAGAGCCGCGCCGAGGTACAGCAGCAGCCATTTTTCCCGTCTGACGTTTATACCGATCAGCGCGGCTTGCTCATCGCCGAAAGTGAGGATGTCCAGCTCCCGCGTCCTCAGCCCCAGAGCGATCAGCAAGAGACAGGCGACAGGCAGGACGGCCAGCGTATGCGTCCATTCGCGCATACTGAAACTGCCCATCTGCCAGTAAGTGAGACGCTGGAGGACGGTGGCGCTCAGCGCGGTGATCAGGCTGATCAGCGCCGAGATGAACAGGGAAAACACCATTCCGACCAGCACGATCGTATTGCTCGACAGGTCGCGGTCCAGAGCGGACGAGAAAAATATCGCCAGCGTGATCGCGCCGATCCCGCAGATACAGCCGACTATCGGATAGCCGAACAAACCGAGCGCCGGAAACGTCACGTTGAACAGCATGAGCGTGCCGACGCCCAGCGAAGTCCCCGCGGAGACGCCGATCGTGTAGGAGGAAGCCAGCGGATTGCGCAAAACCGACTGCATCACCACGCCGCTCGCCCCCAGTGAGGCGCCGACGGTAAAAGCCAGCAGCACCCTCGGGGCCCGCAGCGTCCAGAGGATGGTGTCGACCGCGCCGTCCACATGCGCGGGGAGCGGCTGGCGGAATATATGGCAGAGCAGCACCGTCGGCACGTCCGCGAGGGGGATCTTTACGCTCCCGGCGCAGACCGCGAGGATCATCGAGACCAGCGCGGCGGCGATGAACAGCGCGGCGAAGACCAGCGGGCGGACGCGGGCGCCGGTTATTCGGTTGGCCATAGATCAGGATGCATCGCGGCAGCCATCTCCCGGATCGCCTGGAGGATATATTCGTTCGAGAGTGAACTGGAAAAATTATCCACATAAAAAACCTGACCGTCCCGGACCGCCGTCACGCCGCGCAGCGCTTCCCGGCTCAGGATCTCGTCCACGGGCGCGTCTATATAGGTGACGTTGGTAAATATGACATCCGGGTCGCGGGCGACGACTTGCTCCTCGGACACGGCCAGCCAGCCCGTCATATCGGCGAAGATGTTTTCGCCGCCCGCCGTTTCGATCATTTCATTCAAAAAGGTCTCGGCGCCGAAGCTGTAGGCGGCGGGGGCGGACGCTATCTCAAAATACACGGTTTTTTTCGCGGCGCCGCTCACGGCGTCCCGCACCTCCTGAATACCCGCGTCCAGCTCGCTGACAATCGCCGTTCCCTCGTCATGCCGCCCGACCAGGTCGGCGATGAACATCAGGTCCGCGCGGATGCCTTCGATATTCACGCTGCTCGGTATGGCGGCGACACAGGTCCCCGCGCCGGCGAGCAGCTTCAGGGGGTCGCTGCCGTCATACCCGGTCATCGCCGAGCACAGCGCCAGATCCGCGTCCAAGGTCAGCAGCATTTCCCCGTCGGGCGAAAGCATGTCCACCAGCGGCAGACCGACGGGGATCCCCTCAACGGTCGCGGAGCCTGTATCGACGGCGACCAGTTTGTCCGCCAGACCCAGATGAACGAGCGTCTGGGTGACGGAGGGGGCGAGCGCGATGATCCGCTCCGCCTCCGCCGGCGGTACTATGGGATTCCCGGCGCGGTCAGCCGTCAGGGCGGCGGCAGGGTCGGTCGCCTCGGCGGCGGGCGGGGCGCTGGGCGGCGCTTCGCCCGGGGAACAGCCGGCGAGTAGTGTCAGCGCCAGAGCCAGCGTGATCAGGACGGATGGAAGTTTACTCATGTGCGCGCCTCCTTAGGGACACCTCTAAATAAAATATTTCCTCTCGCCGGAGCGTGAGGAAACGCAGATGTACAGATTTACATCCTACGCCCTGTCCGGCAGCAGAGCGACTCGGTATCTGGCAGCTCGGCGACCCGACTTATTTCGGCGGAAAGCTGAATAGTTCCCGGCGAATATCACGGTTACTGGGATAGCCCGGGCCTCACACCCGTCTTCTCCGAACTGAGCCAATATCATTATAGGAAACCACATTCCGTCTGTCAAGTCTTCGGGAAGCACTGATTAATTCATGTCACGGCTGTCGTCGGTCTTTTTTCCGTCAGGCTTCGTTGGCAGAACCCGCGAATACCGCCAGTATTAGCGGAACCTACCGCCTTGCCTGACGAAAAAAATCCTCGCCGGCAGCCGCAACAGAATTAAATCAGTACTTCCCTGGACATAAATCCGATCATATGCTAAAATAAGCGGCGCGGGAGTAAGTTAATAGAACATAAGGGGGATGGACGCGCAGATGACCGAGGCAGAAATCGAGGCGCTGGCCCGCGCGGTGCGCCGGGACGTGATTCGCATGGTGGCGGCGGCGGGTTCGGGGCATCCGGGCGGTTCCCTCTCGGCGGCGGATATCTTGGCCGTGCTGTACAGCGTGGTGATGCGCGTGGATCCGGCCCGGCCGGACGACCCGGACCGGGATCGCTTCATCCTGAGCAAAGGCCACGCCGCGCCGGCCCTTTACGCCGTGCTGGCGGAGCGGGGCTATTTCGCCCCATCGGAGCTCTTGGAGCTGCGCCGGGTGAACTCTAGGCTGCAGGGGCATCCGGATATGCGGAAAATACCCGGGGTGGACGCTTCCACCGGCTCTCTCGGTCAGGGGCTGGCCATCGCGGCCGGACTGGCGCTGGCCGCCCGAGTCACGGGGCGGGACTACCAGGTCTATACTTTGTTGGGCGACGGCGAAACCGCGGAGGGTATGGTTTGGGAAGCGGCGATGGCCGCCGCTCATTACCGTCTGGATAATCTGACGGCTATCGTGGACGTGAACGGTCTGCAGATCGACGGGCGGACGGCCGACGTGATGAACCCGGCCCCGCTGGACGCCAAATGGGAGGCCTTCGGCTGGCAGGTCGTCGAGACGGACGGGCACGACCCGGGGGCGCTTTTGGCGGCGCTGGCCGTGGCGATGCGGACACGGGGCGGGCCGACGGTGATCTTGGCGCATACGGTCAAAGGCAAAGGAGTATCGTTTATGGAAAACCGGGCCGAATGGCACGGCAAAGCGCCGAACGCGGAGCAGACCGCCTTGGCGCTGGCCGAACTGGAAGGCGGGGCGGCATGACGGAAAATATTGCCACACGAGACGCCTACGGGCAGGAGCTTCTGGCTCTCGGCGCCGAGGATCCGCGCGTCGTCGCCCTAGACGCCGACCTGTCCGGCTCGACCAAGACCAGTCTTTTCGCGCGGGCTTATCCGGAGCGTTTTTTTAACATGGGGATCGCCGAACAGGATATGATGGGTTTTGCCGCCGGCTTGGCCGCCGGGGGCCTGATCCCCTTCGCCAGCACCTTCGCGATTTTTGCCGCCGGGCGGGCGCTGGAGCCGATCCGCAACTCGATCGCCTACCCGCGGCTCAATGTCAAGATCGCCGCCACCCACGCCGGATTGACCGTCGGCGAGGACGGCGCTTCGCATCAGGCGCTGGAAGACGTCGCCTGGCTGCGGGCCGTGCCGCATATGACGGTGCTGGCCCCGGCGGACGCCGTGGAAACTCGGCTGGTCGTGCGGGCGGCGGCGGCCCGCGCGGGGCCGGTGTACATCCGTCTGGGCCGGCCGGCCGTGCCGGTGCTGTTCGGCGCCGATTACCGGTTCGAGATCGGGCGGATGAACGTGCTGCGCGAAGGGCGGGACGCGGTCATCGTCGCCAACGGCCTGATGGTGGCGGCGGCGCTCCAAGCGGCGGAGATATTGGCGGCGGAGGGGATAGAGGCCGCGGTGCTGAACGGCGCCAGCGTCAAGCCCCTGGACACGGAAACCTTGCTCTTTTGGGCCGCCCGTGCCGGAGCGGTGGTGACGGCGGAAGAACACAGCATCATCGGCGGTCTGGGCTCCGCCGTGGCGGAAGCGTTGGGCGAGGGCTGCCCGGTTCCGCTTGAGCGCGTCGGGGTGCGCGACTGTTTCGGCGAATCGGGACAGCCGGACGCGCTGCTGGCCAAATACGGCCTGACGCCGGCGGCGGTAGCCGCGGCGGCGCGGGCGGCAGTGGCCCGAAAAAAGTAAGCGACAGTCGCCCGAAAAGAAAAAACAAAAATGATTTGATTAAAACTATAAATTGTGTTACGATTAAGGTTGAATTATTTCTTTATGAGAGGTGCCGCAAATGGATTTATTTATCGTCATACTGCTCATCATCAGTTCGATAGGGATCATCATCACGGTTTTGCTGCAATCCGGCAAAAGCGCCGGATTATCCGGCTCCATCGCCGGCGCGGGCGAGCAGTTTTTTGGCAAAGCCGGCAAGAGCAAAGAAGGGGCCATATCCAAGCTGGGTATTGTTTTCGCGGTCGTCTTTCTGGCCAGTTCGCTCGCCTTGTCGCTTTTTGGGTAAAAAACCGTTACTGCCCCCGCCGTCATTCCGGCGTTATGCCGGAATCCATCCCCGTTCCCTGTCGCAGTTTGGATTCCGGACGGGGTCCGGAATGACGGGAGCTGAGGTGTAATTAAATTCTGGAGGTAAATCATGGGGTTCGAGTCAACGCCTTTAATAGCGGCCGCCGCCGGCGTCGTCGGTTTGGCGGTCGCGGCCGGTTTTGCCGCCAGCGTTCTGAAGGAGAGCGCCGGCAACGATAAAATGAGAGAAATTTCCAAGGCGATCCAGGAAGGCGCTATGGCTTACCTGAACCGTCAGTATAAAACGCTGATCCCTTTTGTCGCGGTGATTTTTCTGGCCCTGTTTTTCGCCAAAGGCTGGGAAGCGGCGGTTTCTTTTTTGACCGGCGCCGCCGCGTCCGCTCTGGCCGGCTATGTCGGCATGTCCATCACGACGCGGGCGAACGCGCGTACGACCGAGGCCGCGCGCTCCAGTTTGAACAAAGCGCTCGGCGTCTCGTTCCGCGCCGGCTCCGTCATGGGGTTCTCCGTGGCCGGGCTGGGGCTTTTGGGAGTGTCGGGGCTGTTCATGATCTTTCATAACGCGGAAACGATAAATTCCTTCGCCTTCGGGGCCAGCGCCATCGCCCTCTTTGCCCGCGTGGGCGGCGGGATTTACACCAAAGCGGCCGACGTGGGCGCCGATCTCGTGGGCAAGGTCGAAGCCGGCATCCCGGAGGACGACCCGCGCAACCCGGCTGTCATCGCCGATAACGTCGGCGATAACGTCGGCGACACCGCCGGCATGGGGGCCGACCTCTTTGAGTCCTACGCCGCGACGACCATCGCGGGCATGCTCATCGGCTATTCGGTCTTCAGCGGCTCGGGCGTCGGCGAGTGGCTTTTTCTCGCCATCGGCGCCGTCGGCATCCTCAGCTCGATCATCGCCAGCTTTTTCGTGCGCACAGGTGAGAAGGCCAACCCGCAAATGGCTCTGAATCAGGGGCTGTGGGGGACGAACATCCTGACGGCCGCCGGGTCTTTTGCCCTCGTGCATCTGATGCTGCCCCCGGAACATGTGACGGCCTCCGGACAGGTCATCACGCCCAACGGCGTCTTCATCGCTATTATGTGCGGCCTGATCGTCAATATCCTCATCGGCCTGATCACGGAGCATTTCACCTCCAATCAGAAAAAACCGGCTCAGTCGATTGCCGCGTCCGCGGAAACGGGAGCGGCGACGGTTTTGATCTCCGGTCTGGCCGTCGGCCTCAAAAGCACGGCCCTGCCGGTGCTGACCATTTGCGCCGCTACTTACGCGGCTTTCCAGGCGGCGGGCGTTTTCGGCATCGCGATGGCGGCGATGGCCATGCTTTCGACGGCTGGGATTATCGTGGCTATCGACTCCTTCGGCCCGGTGGCGGACAACGCGGGCGGCATCGCCGAAATGGCGGAGCTGGAGCCGAACGTGCGCAAGACGACGGATAAACTCGACGCGGTCGGCAATACGACGGCGGCCGTGGCCAAAGGATTCGCCATCGGTTCGGCGGCTCTGACGGCTCTGGCCCTGTTTCACGCTTACGCCGAACTGGCCCATATAGAACGGATCGACATCCTGAACTCGACGACCATCATCGGCCTTTTCCTCGGCGCCGCTCTGCCGTTTCTCTTCTCGGCCTACGCCATGCAGGCCGTGGGCAAAGCCGCTTTTGACATGATCGGCGAAGTGCGCCGCCAGTTCCGGGAGATCCCCGGCATCATGGAGGGTACGGGCAAGCCGGATTACGCGGCCTGCGTCGATATTTCCACCAAGGCGGCCATCCGCGAGATGATTATTCCCGGCCTTTTGGCGGTGCTGACGCCGCTGGCCGTCGGTTTCCTGCTCGGACGGGAAGCGCTGGGCGGCATGCTGGCCGGCGGCACGTTTGCCGGTTTCCTCATGGCGGTTTTTATGGCCAACGCCGGCGGAGCCTGGGATAACGCGAAAAAATACATCGAGGAAGGCCATCACGGCGGCAAAGGCTCGGACGCCCATAAGGCGGCGGTCGTGGGCGACACGGTCGGCGATCCGTTCAAGGACACTTCCGGCCCCTCCCTGAACGCTTTGATCAAGGTCATGGGCACGATTTCCCTGATTATCGCCCCATTTTTGATATAAACTGGACTGCCGCGGCGCTACCGCCTCACAGTGACGAGTGAACATTGGACTATGAAAACGACGACTTTATTGCGGCGCTTTTTGCCGTATTACAAAAAATACCGCGCTATTTTGGCGATGGATCTTTTTTGCGCCGCGCTGACGACGGTTTGCGAGCTGATACTCCCCCTGATCGTCCGCTATATCACCAACGCGGGGATGCGCGACCTGACGCTGCTGACGGCCCGCACGATCCTGATCTTGGGCGGGCTTTATCTGGCGCTGCGCGTGATCGACGCTTTTGCCAACTATTATATGGCCAACATCGGGCACGTCATGGGGGCGCGCATCGAGACGGATATGCGCCGCGACCTTTTCACCCATTTGCAGCGGATGAACTATTCGTTTTTCGATAATATGAAAATCGGGCAGATCATGGCTAGGGTGACGAGCGATCTTTTTGACGTGACAGAATTTTCGCACCATTGCCCGGAGGAGTTTTTCATCGCCGCCCTGAAACTGACGGCGGCCTTCGCCATCCTCTCCACGATGGACTGGGGCCTGACGCTCATCATCTTCCTCATTCTGCCGCTCATGTTCGCCGGTGCTTTTTACTTCAACCGGCGGATGCGCCGCGCTTTCAAAAAATCGCGCAATCAGATCGGGGAGATCAACGCCCGCGTCGAGGACAGCCTGCTGGGAGTCCGCGTCGTCAAAGCCTTTGCCAACGAACATCTGGAGGAAGAAAAGTTCGAGGAAGGCAATGAGGAATTTCTGAATATCAAGCGGGAGCAATACCGCTATATGGCCGGTTTTCAGACGATGACCCGCGCCTTTGACGGGCTGATGTATCTAGCGGTGGTGGTGGCCGGTTCTCTCTTTATGATCAATGGTCGCATCGAGGCGGCCGATCTGGTGGCGTATCTGCTTTATGTGACGACTTTGCTCACGACTATCCGGCGGATCGTGGAGTTCACCGAGCAGTTTCAGCGCGGCATGACGGGGGTGGAGCGTTTCATTGAAATAATGGACGCCGAGCCTGATATCACGGACGCACCCGGCGCGGTTCCGCTCACGGAGACACGCGGCGGCGTGGATTTTGACCGGGTGAGTTTTCACTATAACGAAAACGAGCGAGATGTGCTATCGAATATCAATCTGCACGTCGCGCCCGGGGAAAACGTGGCGCTGGTCGGCTCTTCCGGCAGCGGCAAGACGACGCTTTGCAGCCTCATCCCGCGTTTTTACGACGTCAGCGCCGGCGCCGTCCGTCTGGACGGCGAGGATATCCGCGCCTATACGCTTCATTCCCTGCGCTCGCACATCGGGGTGGTGCAGCAGGATGTGTATCTGTTCGCCGGTTCCGTGGCGGAAAACATCGCTTACGGCAAACCGGGCGCTTCCCCGGAGGAAATCCGGGCGGCCGCGGAGCAGGCCGGCGCGCATGAGTTCATTGCCGCGCTGCCGGACGGCTACGACACCTATGTCGGGGAAAGAGGGGTGCGCCTGTCCGGCGGGCAAAAACAGCGGGTCAGCATCGCCCGGGCTTTTTTGAAAAATCCGCCCATCCTCATTTTAGACGAGGCCACGTCCGCTTTGGACAACGAGAGCGAGCGTCTGGTGCAGCAGTCGCTGGAAAAACTTGCCAAAGGGCGTACGACTTTTACCATCGCCCACCGGCTGACGACGATCCGCAACGCCACGGTCATTTTGGTCCTCACGGAAAACGGCATTGAAGAGCAGGGCAGCCATGAGGAACTGATGGCGCGCCGCGGGGTCTATTACCGCCTGTACTGCCTGTCCGCGGATATGTGGGCGAGTGGAGAGAGGAGAATTGGGAGTGGAGACAACGCTTCGTCTTGAGAAAAAGTCCGATTGGAAAACTGTGGAGCAAATCACCTATCGCGCTTTTCACGACGCCCCGCCTGCCGGCGCGAACGACGACGGAATGGAGGCGTTGCTCGCACGCAAATTGCGAAGCTGTGCCGCGTTCGTGCCGAAACTTGATTATGTCGCGGAGTTGAACGGTTCCGTTATTGGCAGCATCATGTACACGCGGAGCAAAGTTGCGGGCGACGGCGGCGAATGGGAGACTCTCACCTTCGGTCCCGTCAGCGTTTTACCCAAGTATCAGCGCGGCGGTGTTGGCAGCGCGTTGATACGCCAGACGCTGGAAATCGCCCGCGAGCTTGGATACCGCGCCGTGCTGATTTTCGGCCACGAGAGCTACTATCCGCGCTTCGGTTTCAGGCCCGCTTCGGAGTTTGGCATAACGACCGCCGACGGTGAAAACTTTCCGGCGTTTATGGCTCTGCCTCTTTATGACGGCGCGCTGGACGGCGTTTGCGGCCGGTTGATTTGCGATGAGGTTTATTTTGCGCTTAATAAAGCGGAATCCGACGCGTTAAACGCAACGCTTGCCGAGCCGATGGACATAGACGAGTATATTGACGCGCAGCCGCTCGCTGTTCAGCCGATCCTGCGACGGGTCCGCGGCGCGATCCAAAGCGCCGCGCCGGAAGCTATTGAGAAAATATCGTGGCAAATGCCGACGTTTTGGCGCGGGCATAACCTGATTCATTTCGCCGCGCAAAAAAAGCACTTCGGCATTTATCCGGGTACGGAGGCCATGACGCGCTTCGCGTCGCGATTGGAGAAATATAAGACAAGCAAGGGAGCGATCCAGTTTCCGTATCAGACTTTTGGCGATGAACAGCTTGCACTCATATCGGAGATTGCCGCTTGCTGCTCCGCCACTATTTCATCGATCTCGTCAAGGACGCCCTCGTCGCCGGTGAGGTGAAACGGCTCGTATCCGACTTCCAGCAGACGCAGGATATGATACCGTTTGTCCATCTCGACGAACTGCAGAGGCGTGAGATCGTGCCGCCGCATATATTTTCTCGCGATACCCGCCTGAAAATAGGCGACCTCATTGAACTTCCGGGTTTCCACCTCTACACCTCCATCCAGCTTTCCCAGTCGCCGGACAATTCCGCGTCCAGCATATCTTCCACATAGGGCGCCGCTTCAAGATACAGATATGCCTTGGGATTCGCCAGCAGCTCATATGTTTTCGCCGCCATGAACAGCCGCAGGGCGTCAGTCACAGAGACGCCGTGTTTTTCAGCGTAACTGTCGGCGACCTGAGCCGTGATGGAGCCTATGCAAATTTCGATGATATTTTCATTGATTTCTTTCACCGGATCATCCTCCTCGCCCTCAAGCGGAGCAGGTCGGCGGCGCGCTGTGTCCCGAAGAAAAACTGCCGCGGCAGATTGCCCGGTTCTATGAGCGCGATCAGCGCCTCAATGGCCTTATCCGTCAGGACCTGTCCCCTGGCCAGCGGTATAACGGTTTGTATCGCCGCGCGAGTGTTGTCGTTGGCCGTTGGTCCTATTACAATATCATATTCGTGCTGCGGGGCGTTGTTCCTGCTTTCGCGGCCCTGGACCACGAATCGCATCCACTCCATGTCGGCTGCGGCAAACTCTTTTACGTTAAGTATCGCCAAGTTGCCAAGGTCGAATTCGAATGCGTAAAGCCAGGACGTGACACTTTTTTTCACTCCGCGCAGCGCGCGGCGTTCTTCCTCAATGCTCCTGTTCCGAGAGGCGAGACGTTCAGCGTGATGAATATCCCGCGATGTGTAAAACCCCCGCCCAAAATCCTTATGGCCTTTTCCCTTGGTCACGTCGATTTTATCAAACTCGTAGATCGTGCCATGATAAAGCGTGATCTTGTTTCCCATTTATTGATCCCCTCCGAGCCACTTTACAGTCTGCGCGGCGCTGGCGCAGGTTTGCGGCGTGTTGAGCGGTTCTTTTGCCGGCGCTTAGAATAGTTTGCAGCCTTGCTCCTTGAACTCCTCAATCTTTGCCAGCAACTCATCAGCTGTTACTTCCAGATAATCGACTAAACAGTCGAGACAATACAACTGTTTAATCTTAGTGCCTAGCATTTTTTTGTTTATGCCAACTTCGTCTTTTGTAAGCCTTGCTTTACCGCAGGCAAAGCAAGAACTGCTATCTTTCATTCTTGCAAATTTCCTCATTTACTGAAAACCGTGGGATATCTTTACCTCTATACTCGGAATCCAATATTCCCAACTGATTCTTAATGGTAGCGCGCATAGCACAAGCGCGTCGCAGGCAGTAACGGGTGAACTCACGAGCGGTTATATCTGCCGTTTTCCTGACATTCGGGAATAACAACTTCAAATATGCTGTAGCTATGCGTTTGACAGCTTCTGTGTCACGGGTATCAGCCGCTTCCGGCACATTCACCAATCTGTCAACAACTGCTCTATACATAGTATCACTCCTGAGTTCATGCAGTATTGCACAGAAATATTCGGAGTTCAATGCCCAACCTGATATTTTAAGGTCATCGTTCATCCTCGGAATATGCCAACCTTTAATGAAGCCGTGGAAACGCTCAATAAGGGCAGATTCATGGAAAACGGCAGGTAATTCTTCGAACATATTTGTTGTGCCATCATTATCCATAGTTTCTTTGGAAATATTCCCACAAAGAATTACACCGGCGTCGGCCACACCCTCGTAGTTAGCTACTGTATATACACCCGATTCGAGATATCCCTTTAACACAGCCCTCATTTCGTCTACATCAGTAAAAGAGATAGTCTGAACCTCATCAAGGGTTATGAAGTCATTACCAGAAACTAGCCCTTCCGTGCGCTTTGAAATATCGTAGAACATTTTCGCACGGCTCATAACACCGCCGCTCGAAAGCCAACCGAAGCGACTAACACGACCAAACAGATAGGATTTACCTGTGCCTTTTGGCGCGAGTTCAATGAGATTAAGGCGTTTTTCTGTGAAAGGAAGCAGTCTTGTAAGCATGGTCAACTTTTCTTCCTCGCTCTTATAACCGCCGGCGTTGTAGTCGACGGCGCCAAGTAAGACGTCGATCCACTCGGAAATTTGAAACTCGCTACGGACATCTTTATAATAATCAAGTTCAATTGAGTAGGGGCAAAAGTTCTTGAAGTTAACAAGGCGGATTTTTCCGGGTAATTTGGGCGTACCGCTGTCGTTAGGAGGACGGTAGGCAAGTTCAAGCATTCCCCATGACTCGCGTCCCTTGACAAGTTCTTTTTTGCACGAATCCCATACCATATCTTCTATGATCGTCTGCTTCGAAGTCAAACCAAAGTCCAGCAAAGCAAACGATACTTCGCCAGTACGGATGTCAATATCAACTGAAATTTTAGCAAGGAATTTGACCCGCTCATTTTCCTTGATGATACGATTCTTAATTGCCGTCCAGTCTTCTTTGCGAGGTATGAATTCCCTTACAAACTCAATAAGCTCATCCTCACTGAATACACCGCTCTCATCCTCAAATCTGCGAAGGAGCCAATCGCGCATAAATGATGGCAGACTCAACGCTGAGAAGAAATTGCTCGCTTTCAGATCTTTGTAAACGACCATCTCGTCAAAACAGTTTTTTAGTTTATCAATCATTCTGGATGCTCCCTCCATTAAAACCAGTCTTTATCGTTTGTTCTGCCGCTCTCGCGCTGGACTTCAAATTCAACTTGCCCAATCAAGTTATCGCCTTCAAATACATCAGCACTGTACTTTCCAGTTTTCTTGATGTCCGCAAAGACTATCTTATGTTTCTGGCCTTCAGCTTCAGCGGTGTACTGTTTGCCATTTACTCGCACCCAAACAGCCTTCAAATTACTGATACTGAACAACACAATTTCCGCATTCTTTTTGAAACTTGTAGTTATTGACGGCGTAGTATTGCTCACGGTTATTTTATTGTCAAATAGTTCTATTTCAATCAACGGAATGACAACTTCTTCAAGGGTGGCCCCGCCGTGAACTTCTACACTAGCTTTACGTCCGCCTTTAAACCGGTCATAATTAGCGAGTACCCAGAATCCGTTTTCCTGTGTTGCGTATTTTGACTTGACATCAGCTTCGCTGCACGGACAACAGCGACCGGAATGCTGTCCTTTAGAAGCCATTTCCCATTTGCATTCCTGCTCGTTGATAACAGCAAGCCTGCTTGCGCCATGGTCGGATACAAGCAAAATCTTGTCAGTTTTCTTGCCTGTCAATTGAGAAACTGCCCATTCTAAAAAATCATCTATTATTGCCAGTTCAGACGCAAGGTGAATCGGGAATTTGGTAGTTTCGTAGTTGAAGTCCTGTTCGCCTTTATGCTTGACTTCATCCAGTTCATTCCTTTTTACTTTACGGCCATTCCATGTATCATAAAAATCTTTGTTTAGCGAAGTAATGGTTGGAAGATTGGCGCGAACGATATTAATAGATATTTTTAATCCAAGAGTTTTTGCGCGGCTCTGAATATACCCGGCGTATTCTGAGCCAAGCGCATCAATCCAGTATAAGGTGGTGTTTTTTTTGCTAAGGCTGTCGAGGACTTCACCCCTTGTTTTAAGGGTGTTGTACGGACGGTTTCCGGCCGCAGCTAAATCAATAACCCTTTGATGAAATTCAGGGGAGAGACGGTTCGTTAATTTTTGTCGTTTATAGTCAGCGAAGTAGCCTGTTAAAAGTTCGGCCTTATCCCCGTTAAAAACATAGTCATGGAGATACTCTGCCAATGCGGGGTATATGGTTTCTAATGAATTGAGCATGGCGGATGTACCATCCAGCGATTCTATAATCGCTTGTCTTTCCAAACTTGTGTTATCAGTTAGGTAATAAACTCTATCGTCGTCCTTTGATTTTGTCTCGGCCACATATTCAGCAATTTCATTGTCTTTAATGTTTTTTAATAGTGCTTTACGCGCCTTGTACATGGCGGAAAACTTTTTATGTCTCGGTGAAAAATCCAATAACGCCATAAAAATCAGTTTTTTGTAGCAGTCATAACTATCAGCTTTCTCAACTACATATTTTAAATACTCATCTTTAGGCGGTTCGGATTTCATCTTCAAAAAATAACGCCAATGAAACAATCCATATCCCTCAAGGTTGGTGTCAGCAAGGTATTCTTCCCAAAGCGAATCCGTCAGGCAAGTCGCCGGAATTGCAAAAGCAGGCTCTGTTTGCTGAATCGCTCCATATGCCGTAGTTACCTCTCTAACATGTATTAGGGGTAAAGTTGTTTTTACAAATACAGAACTTGCCCCCCCGCCTTCCAACCGCTGTAAAAGGGCCTTCACCCCCGCTTCTGCGGGAACATTTAATATCGCCGGGAAATTTATGATGTCATAAGTCCGTCCCGCCCTTAGAAAACAAACTCTTCGCGCTGCATTAAACTTGTTGTCGTCCGCGCAAAGAGACTTCACCACTTCCCTGATGCCGCGGCACAAAACAACCGCCTTTGCCGCAAGGGACAAATCTTTTAACCGGCCAAGAACATTCGCATTCCCGCTTAAGTGAACGCTTTCTCCGAATCCAAGAAGCAGTGTATTTTGAGTAACAGTGGAAAGTGCCACGCAAAGAGCATCGTAATCAGGAAATGCATCTTCAGTTGCGCAATAATCGCTAACACGCATTTGCCTAAGTGTGCTGAGATTATAAACAATGTCGGCATATTCTATGGCATCATCTACCACGACGATATATGAGGTAGCGACATCGCTCGTCAAGTATTTCCCAATGCTGACGAGAGCGCTTTCCACTGTAACCGTTTTCACGCTTCATCTCCTCCTTCCGAGATAATTTCAATACCGACATTCATATTGTCTTTGATAAGCCGCTTAAGATACTCTTTCGCCTTATCGGCATCCATTTTTTCAATACGATCGAGAACTCTTTCATTGCCTCCTTGGTTATATCTTGCTTGGGCGAACTTCTCTACTTCACACCTTACAATCGGGTCGCCATACCAATCATACGGGAGGGTTGTAACAACGGCTTCAAGCTTTGACCTGACCGCATCGGCATCAGGCAAAATCACCAAGAAACGTCCGATGATATCACGGATAAATACAGCATCAATTTTCGATTTGTCGCCCAGGTCATTTAGGAATGAGGCTTTACGTTGCAAAAACTCCAGCGCAAACTTCACTTCGCCATCTTCAGGATTATTTCTGTTAATGGCGCCAAACGCCCGTCGTGCATCTCCGTGCAATGAGATTGGGACAAGAGAAAGAATAGGAGTTCTGTTCTTGGCGGACCAATCCCTCGGCGTCATAGAACCTGTTTTTTCTTCCCAAAGTTGATGTAATTTATACTTCGCTTGTTCGCCTCTGATTTTTTCAGCCTCAGACGCGACAAGTTTTTCAAAGTCCGATTTGTCAGAAGTAAACGAGGTCACGGGCAATTTGGAGTATAAGATGTTGATTTCACTCTCACTAAATCCAGTCAGATGAGATGAGTATATATTTTTGAACACAGATGTAGTTGTTGAAAAAAATTCTTTAAACGCCGTGCCGTTAGTTTCAAGTTTTGTCAGAAATGTCTCGCGTTTTTCATAAGCCAGTTCACCTGACGTCAAGATGTCACGCAAGCATCCAAGTATCGCCTTAAGATCTGGAACCTCTGCAATAAGGGCTGAACAGGGAATTCTAATTGACTTCGCCTTCTCACGCCATTCGCCAAGACAAGTGGAAAGAGATGATGTTTTAGCATTGATTTGATTACTCGCGGCAACAATTTTATAATCGGCAAGTAACTTGTGAAGTTCATCTTCGCCGGTTTCCTGATCCCACAACCACAAAGCCTCGCCTGAGCCGACTTGCCGTTTCACGTCAAGAAGGAGATCCGGGGCCTTAATTTCCTTTGCCAGCCTGAGAATATCGCCGTTTTCAAACATCGTCAAAAATTCGTTAATTGCTTTAAGCGCATTCTCTTTTGTTAAAAGAATAGAGAGATTACCTGCGGCTGTGGGTGTTTGTAAAGACATATAGCCAATGGATGAAGCTATCTTTGAAACACTTTCACCACTGCTGCTTGAATTAGCTATGGCTGCAAGTTTTTCAAGGAAGTCTTCAAGCTCGTTTGTCTCTATCTCTTTGAAACACCAGATGGGATACCCTAAGTCTTTCAGTTTTGAGCGGATACGCGCGGCGGTTTGCTCTATAGAAATATTATCAGGTATGCCAAACACGACTTTTGCGAACTCGATAAAAGCAATCTGTTCTTTGCTCATTACAGCGATGTATTTTTCTTTGTAACGAGCAATCGGCGTGTTTTTATGCTTGATGTACTCGCCAACAATTTCGGCAAGTTTATCTGCACTCATTTTATCTCCGGTTTCACCATCGCTATAACGATAGGTGTCGGTTGCGTATTCCTTAAGCAAGAAACCCGTTAAAAGGGCATAGAGATTACAGGGCATGAAGCCTTGTTCTATCAAAAAATCAAAGATGTCTCCGACTGCTATGCGGCGTTCCTCACCTATAAACGTCTTGTTGATCAACTCATCTATTTTTAATTTAAGCTTTGAGAGAGGCAATGACGGCCGCTTTTCCCAATAACTGGGAATTTGCCATGCTCCTTGCATCATAGCCGCTACGGACGCTTGCTGGAAAAGGCCTCCGCAGGTCTGGGTAATGCCATATTTCGCACCCGACGGCAAACTGGATACGAGGAAAAAATTGTCGCTGACCTTGACATTGTCAAATGATAGCGGATATTTGCGAATAACTATATTCGAAAGAGTTCCAAGGGCAGACGACGCGCTGCTATACTGCTCGCCGGATTTCATAAACGCCGAATACACAGTAAATGAGCCGTTGGCGACATCGGTTTTCCAGTCGTCAAGAATGCTTTTTGCCTTACGGGACATTTCATCCGCAAGTTTACTGTCCTTAGCTCTCCAATATTCCTCATTGGCGGCGCACTCCACCCATTGTCCAAAGCGCTCTCCCCCTAAAACGGCAGAAGATGCGTCTATAAAAACAAGGTCTTTATAGCGGTCGTTTTTTATTGCGTTTTTGATGAGTTCACGAATTTTATTTTGTTCTTCATCATTACGAGCAAATGACAGAACCGCCATAAGTTTATATGTGGTATGTTCGTTTGTAATTTTATTTATGGTCACTGTGAAGTTCTCAATTGTGACCGGAGTGACATCATAGCGGAAACGCAAGGCCGCGCTTAAAGAAAGAGCGGAAGAAAGGTCGCCGCTTGATACCAGAGATGCTGTCTTCGTTTCGCTGACAATACGGTTTTTAATATTATCGATCTGTGCTTGGTCGCCGGATACGGCGGCGGCGGCATATTGAACCTTACCATTGCCCATCGGCTTGGCGTAAAGGATGCCATATCCTTTCACCAACTGGTTCTTGATAATAGTAACGGCTCTGTTTTCCTCAAAATCAGTGCCTTCAAAGGCATGGTTGATATTTTTCTCTGTAGGCAGTAACAAATCTACACTATCGCCGAGTTTCTGGCTGATAGCCTGCATCATCAGAACTGTTTTTAGAATACGTCTCTGCTCGCTATTTAGACGTTCTTCATTTATAAGATATGTGTCAAGAATAGTGCGAATTATGGAATCAAGATTACTTCTGCCTTCACCAGAGCTATAGTCGTCCGTGCCTTTCTCGTAGAAAAAATTCCAAAGAAAGTCAATGCTCAGTATATCCGTATTGTCAGGGCTATGAGTGTCAATAAACCATTGGAATGCTTGGAGATTCTCGGTCTCAGCATTTTTGATGAAGTTAAACATGCTTCGCTGGTTAGAGGCAAATGCATTTGAAATATTCTTGAGAAGCAAAGCGGCAAGCGGATGGAGCGGAAGCAAGCCTTTCAGCACATCATCACCAAAACTGGAGTCTTTCCACACCGCTTGACGAACAGCTTCGCGTGAAAACGGAATGCGGCTGTTAATCTCATCGGCAAGAGTATCCCAAATATCCTTTTGATGATCTTTAACCTTGAGGGCATGCTTGATTAATTCGAAAGCAATAGAATCGGGCAGTTCAATCTCTTTGCGCACAAAACGATCACGAACGATTTTGCCAGTTTGGTCGGTTTCGCTGAAAATTGATCCCGACATATGGGTAACTATCATCAGGTAAAACGGCTTGATGTTTGAAAGTTCAGCGAGTTTTTGGAATTCGTCGAGTGTTGTACGATTTTTCTTGAAATAAGCCGAAAATTCATCCCAAACAAGAACAATAGCCTTGAGGCTATTCTGGTCAATGATATCTGTAAGCCATGCTATCAGTTCGTCCATATTGGTGGTGAGAGCGGTGATTCCACGGCTTTCTGCGAGAGAAAAAATATCTTCCATTAAAGCATCAGTATTGGCATTCAAATTCTTCAGCAAACTGATAATGTCGTCGGCGGATTTACCGGCAAAGCTGCCCAGCCCTCTATATTCAGGCAAGGCGATAAGCGTGTTGAAGAACGCCTTGTTTGCATCATCGGAAAGCCATAAAGCCACGCCTCCACGAAGACTGTTTTCGCCTTTGTATGATATGCCCGCGTCACGCAGAGCTCTGGTAACGCTTTCATAAACGGCCATAATAAGCGCGCGATCACTGCCGATGCCGCCGGAAGCATATCGGTAAGCCGTTATGATTTTGCCCTGCTTGTGACCGAGTAATTTATCTCGCAAATCAGGCTCATCCTGTAAAGCCGGATATTCGGCAAAGTAGTTTTCGAGAGCCGCGTCAGAACAGTCCAGAAGGTTTTTTAACGTCCAAGCCACCCGTGATTTGCCCGTGCCATAGGCGCCCTCAATCCAGATGCCTTTTTTGTCGCTGTTTGTACCGCGCGCAAGCATACGCTCGGTCGCCTTAAGGAGATCAACAAAGGTTTTATGCGGGAATGTCTTTTCCCATTTGTTTGACGGATCTTTGATAGAACTGGGGTTTATCTCCGGCCAATAGCCCTCGTCGATATCAAAATACTCATTATACTTGTTCATGGTATCTCCCCCTTAAAACAGACTTAACACGTCAGTTGATGTTTTATCTTCACGGAGAGTAATCTTATTGAGATCGTGCGTGAACGTGGCATTGATGAATTCAGGGTATCGCGCCGACAGCCCGTTTAGGAAACTCTCCATGTCATCACGGTCGAAACCGAAAATCTGCGTCGGACTGATGCCGACCGATTTTATTGTGTGGTCAAGCAGGCGGGTAAGCGTGAACTGGTAATACCCCTCGCAGGCTTCGGCAAACTTGTATAGAGAGTATAGCACCACGCGGTTGTCCTCAAGCGTAGATTTGTTACGCGTGAGTGTTTTAATTTGTTTGCCTTTTTCGGTGACTGTGCCAAAATTTAACTTTGTGCCGAGAGGAAGTTCGCAAAGGCGTTTAAAGGCGTTTATTATTGATGTTGCATCGTTTTTACTAACACCGACAGCGATAAGCATATCCGACACCATTTCTCTAGGAAAAGTTCTTCCTTTTTCAAGGTGTCGGATATACCATTCACACTGAGTGTTATAGGCAAAATTTGAGAGTATGATACCCCATGTTGCTTCGCTTTCCCACCCTACGGTATCAATTAAATCAACAACGAGAGTTGCCTCGTTATTTTCAAGCAATCCGGCTTCTCTGAGAAAGCGTTTGAACATAGGCACCTGATTGGGTCCCAGATTATTGTCCGCCCAATAATTGTTCTTTTTTTCGAAGAATTCTTTTACCCAATCAAGTTTAGGCGCGTGATTCGCAAATGAGTTAATGCTCTTCATATTCTTTCCTCCTCCCTGCGGTAGTCTCAGTGAGTGATATACTAAACAGCCATCGTCAATGTCATGGCATTGTCCGCAATGCATGCAACCTTCGATTTTCAGACCTTGCTTGAACGATATACATCCATTACGACAGTTGGTTTCGCAAACCCTGCAACCGACACAGCACGCCGCCTTTTTGAATACTTGCTTGAACTTTTTCATGAAAACTGGCTGTTCTTTAAGCAGAAATTCAGCAATATCTACGGTGTATCCGCTCTTTGTTTTTGTAAGTTTATATTCAAACGGTGTTTCCTTGAGCGTTTTTATCCACTCCTGCCAATCAGTCGTAGGATTTGTTACAGTAATTCGGAGTTTTCCATCTTTAATCTCGTCTTGATAATGGAGTGTGCTAATGTTTAGGTCACGTCCATTTTTCCTCGCGTTCCATCCACCATTGGTAATGTATGATTCCAGAGCATTCGCGTGTCCCAAGTCGCGGGCATTGGTACTCTTGATAATATCAATAAAGCCATCAATTTCCGCCTGATAACATAGTCGTTGCATAGCATCACCTTTGCCGCCACCCATAGGGCAGAACAAGCAACCAGCACGGGAATTTCCTTTTATATATGCTTTATTAATCGCAAGGTTGTGCGCGTAAATGTACATCCAAATCTCTGCAGAAGACCATTCCAAGATTGAATTATGAGAATATTGTCCCTTTTGCTTTTTCCCGTAGTTCTCGTAATCGTAATCTGCACGGGTTGCACTTTCATAAGCGCGAACGCCGACATAATCCATTCCAACATAGTGATTTTTACCTAATACTTCGCGCAACTTAAGCGTTTGCGGAGCAGACTTATGCACGGAGCAACACCATCGCAGGACACGCGATGGTGGACCAAAAAGCCTCCAACTTTCCTCCGGCTTTAGATGCGAGACGGCGCGATAAAATTCTATTTCCTCAATATGGCATTGCAATTCAACCTTATCTATAACTTCGTAAGTGTCGGGGAACTCCATACCCGTATCGCCGAACACGACGATAAAACCGCTTTTTGGCAAGGCTTTCTTAACGAGGTCAAGCAGGACGACGCTATCCTTGCCGCCCGAAAAAGCTACATGGAAGCAGTCCAGCTTCTTGCGGTAACGTTTGTAAACATCAAAAATTTTCTTTACCGTGACTTGCTCTATGACTTCGAGCAGTTCACGGTTTTTTTCTACCATAACGGCGACATCGACAGGCTGTAGAGTTTCATCATCCGGCAAAACTCTATTTCCGTCAGTATCGTTTACAAACTCAAGTTCAGGCGCGGTGTACAGGGCGCCGCCTTTTGTTTTTGCGACTATCTGACCACGATACCAATAGCAGTTTGCCTCCGCCCACATATAAGGAATTTTGTCTTGTTTGGCGTAATTAAAATGTGCATCAAAACCGAGAATGTCAAGTTCACGGCAATATACAGGGCGAGGTTCTTTTGAGAATAGCGGCGTACTGTCATTTAGTAATAGCCCGCCCGTTTGGGCATCATGGGTATATGCGTACATTGCCCTAAACCATCCTTTCTCTTAATGGGCGCGCTTGTGCCACAACGTCCGCGATAAAATTTGTTCGCCGAGCGACATAACCGCTCTCGAAAAGAAAATCGCCGACTTCTTTTTGATTTAGTTTAATAGGTTCTGCTGCAACAGCAACAGCAAGTACTCCTGCGTAATCGGCAAATCCGGCGGCCTTTTTATAAATTGCTCCGACATTTCGGCTGCTGACCGATAGGCATTGAAAACGGAACTGTTTACTGAATCGGCGGCAGTAACTTTCGAGCATAAACCAGTTCCAGGGATAAGTGTCAATAAACGGAAACGACGTAAAGCTTGTTACCGAACGAAGAGGAACCACATCCCCATAGACAAACCGCGCAAGGGCATCGTCTGCGGAATCCACATCGAAGTAGATTTCACTGTCCGCCACAAATGTATCACGGTTGATGCGAACCATATTGTCATAAGCGACGAATAGCGATTGACTGTGAACATCGCCGTTGATTTCCTTCTCGTAGTCAAGCAGCTCACTCACAGACAAGCGATCATGAGAACGGCAAAAATCCTCAAATATAGTTGCAGAATTAAGAATTGAGCCCTTTTTTGCTATGATATTGCCGCGTTTTTTGTAATTATTGGAGAGAAAAGTCTGATATAACCCATTTCTGATTGCAGTCTCAGAGAGTTCTGGATTTAATTCGGCGCTTGCTCGAACCTTTACGGTTGCAAGGGATGCAAATCCATGAGATGATACAGCATTGGCTATATGTGAGCAAATTTTATCGCACTCCGCTTTGTCGAAATCAATTCTCCGAATATAGGTATACACGCCTGTGTACACCCATATAAAATCACTGTTCTGAACCAGCGCCTGACGAATGCTTGTAGCAGGCACATAGGGAAGCTTATCCTTCAGTTGGTCGTAAGACAGGCATATCGCCGATTCGAAACAACGCAGAATTTCGGATTCCACAGTTACGTTTCTGTCCGTCTGACAGTAGTTATTGTAATAAAATAAAGTTGTGCATATGCTTGAAAGGACTGTTCTAAGCAATCCGGCGGAGAATATGTGTATTCTTTGCAAAAAATCGGCGTGAGAATCGTATAATTCATCATAGTAAAACAGGCGATTGTTTTCGGATAACAGTCGGTTAAATAATGCAGATAATTCTTGTTTGCCAGTTGCAGAAACGGCGTATATCTTTTCACCGTGCTTAATACCCACTGCTTCCAAAACAAACGGAATGTCTGGAACATCATCAAAAATATCTCTGCCTGTTGCGTCCGCATAGTAATTTTTAAATTTGTGTGAATCAATGACTGAGTTTGGCCTTATTCCGTTAGGAAAGCAGTTTTCCAGCACCTCCATTACTGCTGCCATTACTGCTTTACTTATTCTGAGATTGTTTTCAATATTCTGAATAGAATGAGTACCCGAAAATGCTGCATTACCAACCAGTTCGATATGTTCCAAGTAACGCCTGTAGACAGCTAATCCCGCAGAAAGTTGTCCATGCCAAGGAGTACGGTTCACCTCGACATAATTTGGAGCGGACTTAAATGTATTCCAAAGCGAATCCAATTCATCGACCGTATGACAGGAAAACACATCTCTGCCTTCCAGAGAAAGTGTCAGCTTATCTGGTGCGTTGCGTAAAGCGCTCATATATGTCCGTACCACATTTTTTAAATACAAGGCGCCATTTGCGTTTGGCTGAGTTACCAACCATGTCACAACATCATTCGGGTTAACAGGAGTGACCGATTGGCTTGTCATGCAGTTATCATTTGTTGACATCTCTGTGCCCCAGCTTTGTTTTCTTTTGGCAATATGCTTCGTTGCTCAGATACCCAACGCGCTTTTAGCCTCTTCTTTACGCGTTTGAGTTGCGGAAGCATATTTATCCACCAAATTCTGTTTTTCTTTTTCTGACAATAATGCAGGATCGTATAGGTGAACAAGACGAAGTTCAACAACCTCTGGGTGGTTCATGATCATTTTCTTGTTATTTTTATCCCAAAGGACTCCGGCCCAAATATCGTCAGATATTTCCATGGGCAGCGCGTTTATTTTGCGAAGCACCTTGATAAATGAATCTCCGGTTTTTTTGTGTATATGGATAGCCGCCCTGACAAGCGGAATCAAGGCGGCGGGCCGAAACGGCAATAAGCCTCCGTCAACCTTGTTACGGAAGCTTTCGGCAGCGGGAGTCGCAGCCAAGTAGTCGCGAACACAGGAAATTTCGGAGGAAAAGGCATTCCAAAAATCAACGCACAGGTCGATAAATTCGTCAAGTTCCAGCTGATCCGGCCTGAATCGGATATGCTCTCTTACCTTAGATGAGGACACGCGCATTATCTTTCCATCAGAATCCTTTGCTGCTTTGGATTCCAGGAAAAGATGCATCAACTCATAATTGCACTCATAAAAAGTGATAATCGTTGTAAAAGCTTTTTTATTGTTTTCGGGAATAGCTTTGCTCCTAGAATCCAATATCCGCTCGTTTTCAAATAACGGATGACTCTCGATCAACTCGCGCGAAGCGATGGCTACGGAGTCGTCTTCGTCAAGGGCGATGATATCCCTTTGGGAAACCGGTTTTGCGTAGCGGTTCAAAGTGCTGAACAGTCTTCTCGCGCGTTTCATGCCGTCGTCGTCGTTTCTATGGCCGATAAAAATCACCGGGATACGTTCCTCGTTAAACTGGTCGGATTCGCTGAGAACTTTTTTAATGCCCGCAACGCGGTGCTGCCCGTCCACAGGAAAGATTTTTTCTTCGCCCGTTAGCTCCAGCAGCCCGATATCGTAGTATTCTTCGTCGTCGCCATAATCTAAGCGGATCTCATGCCATTGAGGATCGCCGTCATATACAGCCAGAACCAGCGAATTGAAAAACCGCTCCTCCTGTTGCGTGATATAGGCGGCAATTTGCTTATAGTTATCTGTTATGCTCCGCTGAAGCATTTCGCTGAGAACCGTCGATTTATGGAGTTCCTTGTCTACCATTTTAACATGTTCTTTAACCTGCGCATAAGTCAGTGTTGAAACGTAGTAAACCCATATTCCGACTTTAGCGCGTATGGCCGGTATTTTCATATTTCACACCCCTTTACATGGTAACCGCCTTTGTCGTTTGGGATCGTACGAAGCTGCGGATTTCTTTTTCCATCTGGATCAAGCAGTTTTACTTCGCCCCAGGATTGCGGCTGTGAGATAATGCTCAACACTTCCGGATCAAAGCTATCCCACCGAGTAGTATCTAATATAAATTCAAGCGTAGACATGGCAATATTGGCGCCAACAAGGTCAATTTCTCCCATCGCTCATCCTCCTCACGCCTTCTGGCCTCATCTATGAATTCACCAACCTTGGCGGTTGTGCTTTCAATGTATCCGCAAGTATAAAACGTCTTTGGCATTTAGTTGCGTAAGCAGCCAATCAATTATGTTTTCAGGGTCAATGGCCCGCTGTTGTGTATGTGTAGATTCAATTACGATAAGATTTGTTAAACCGAAGTTGCATTTCGCGGCGAGGTCAAATGGCTATTGCATCTCGATTATACATGGCGGCATTTTTTTTGTCAAATTTTTCGAGGGCCGTCAACCCAACTTTCGATCGCCTATCGCGTTTATACCGCGGCCCGCTGGCAACGCCAGCTAGCAATATAAGCCAATTTTAACTAAATCTCCCTTTTATAAAAATCGCTTGACTCCCCCGGTAAAACAGGCTACAATATAAAGTTGCCTGACCGACCGGGCAGGCGCTTCTTTAGAGCGAGAAAGCGGCGAGGTGAGCCATGGGATTGATAAAACGTCTGCTCCGCTGTATTGGGCAATATAAGCGGGACGCTTGGCTTTCGCCGCTGTTCATGGGCGGCGAGGTCGTCATGGAGGTCGTCATCCCTTTTTTGATGGCGGGTCTGATCGACATCGGGATAGACGGCGGACAGACCGATTATATCTGGAAAATGGGCGGGATTCTGACTGTCTGCGCGGCGCTGGCGCTGGTCTGCGGGGTGCTGAGCGGTTCTTTTGCCGCTTCCGCCTCCGCCGGGTTTGCCCGCAACCTTCGGCGGACAATGTTTTATAATATCCAGACTTTTTCCTTCCGTCAACTGGATAAATTTACCACAGAAAGCCTGGTCACGCGCCTGACCTCCGACGTGACGAATGTGCAGATGGCCTTTCAGATGCTGCTGCGCATGGCGGTGCGCAGCCCTTTGATGCTGGCGCTGGCTTTTGCCATGGCTTTTCGCGTCCAGGCCACCCTTTCGCTGGTTTTTCTGGCGGCGGTGCCGGTGCTGGCGCTGGCCGTCTACTTGATCCTGCGGCATGTCCACCCTATATTTATGCGGGTTTTCACCACTTACGACCGCCTGAACAAGATCGTGCGGGAAAACGTGCGCGGCATCCGGGTGGTCAAATCCTTCGTGCGCGAAGATTATGAGAAGGAAAAATTTGGCCGCGTCTCCGGGTCTATTTTCGCCGATATGTCCAAGGCCGGGAAAAGGATGGCCCTGGCCATGCCGTTGATGCAATTCTGCATGTACCTCTGCATGCTGCTGATCGCCTGGATCGGGGCGCGGCTGATCGTGGGCGGCGCCATGACCACCGGCCAGCTTATGAGCATGTTTACCTACGCCATGCAGATTCTGTTCAGCCTGATGATGCTGTCGATGGTTTTTGTCATGATCGTCATCTCCCGCGCTTCCGCCGAAAGAATCGCGGAGGTGCTGGCGGCGGAGTCTGACCTGACCAGCGAACCGGAGGCGGCGACAGTCGTCCCGGATGGCTCTCTGGTTTTTCGCGGCGCCAGTTTCAGTTACGGCGGCGCGGGCGGCAAGCTGTGTCTGGACGGGATCGACCTGTCCGTGGCTCCGGGGGAGACCGTCGGCATACTCGGCGGCACCGGCAGCGGCAAGACCAGCATGATCCAGCTTATTTCCCGCTTATATGACGTGACGGGCGGCGCGGTGGAAGTGGGCGGCCGCGACGTGCGCGAGTACGATCTGCGGGTCTTGCGCGACGAGGTCGCGGTGGTGCTGCAGAAAAACGAGCTTTTTTCCGGTACGGTCAAAGATAATCTGCGCTGGGGCAATGAAGACGCCGGCGAGGAGGAAATGGTCCGCGCCTGTCGTCTGGCCCAGGCCGACGCTTTTATCCGCGCCCTGCCCGCCGGCTATGACTCGGTGATCGAGCAGGGCGGGACCAATATTTCCGGCGGGCAGAAACAGCGGCTGTGCATCGCCCGCGCCCTGCTGAAAAAACCGAAGATCCTGATCCTGGACGATTCGACCAGCGCCGTGGACACGCGGACGGACGCCGCTTTGCGCCGGGCGCTCCGCGATGAGCTGCCGGCCATGACCAAACTGATCATCGCCCAGCGCGTCGCTTCCGTGCAGGACGCCGACAAGATCGTCGTGCTGGACGGGGGCCGCGTACAGGCGGTCGGCGGCCACGCCGAACTCATGCGCGACAGCGAGCTTTACCGGGAAGTTTATCATTCGCAGCGGAAAGGGGGCGATTTTGACGAAGAAGAACTCTGAGCCCCTGAAAACAGCGCTGCGCCTTTTGCGCTATATCGGCCGCTACCGGGCGCTTCTGGCCGTCGTTTTCTTCTGCATCATCGTCAGTTCCGTGGCCGGCGTGGCCGGTTCCAGTTTTATCGAAACTCTGGTGGACGACTACATCACGCCGCTGCTTTTGAGCGCGAGGCCGGAATTCAGCGCCCTGGCCAGAGCGGTGGCCTGGCTGGCTTTGGTTTACGCCGCCGGGATCGCCGCGACCTTGTTTTACAACCGGGCGATGGTCACGATCACGCAGGGCGTGCTGAAAAAAGTCCGGGACGACATGTTCGCCCATATGCAGTCTTTGCCCGTACGTTTTTTTGACCGCAACTCGTTCGGCGACCTGATGAGCCGCTACACCAACGATGTGGACACTTTGCAGCAGATGATCTCCCAGAGTATCCCTCAAGCTTTTTCCTCCGCCATCACGATCGTGGCGGTCACTTGCGCCATGCTGCTGATTAACCCGCCGCTGACGCTGCTCGTTTTTGCCTGCGTGGGCCTGATGCTGCTCGTGGTGCGGCAGGTGGGCGGCCGTTCGGCCAGGCATTTTATGGCGCAGCAAAAAATGCTCGGCGAAGTCAACGGTTATATCGAGGAGATGATCAACGGGCAAAAAGTGGTGAAAGTCTTCTGCCGGGAGGAGGAGGTCAAGGCCGTTTTCGACGGCAAAAACGACGCTCTGGCCCGGCAGGCGACGTCGGCCAACCGGTTTGCCAATATCCTCATGCCCATCATGGCCAATATCGGCAATCTGCAATATGTGCTGATCGCGGTGCTGGGCGGCGCGCTGGCCGCGGCCGGGGCCGGCGGGGTGACGCTGGGGGCGATCGGGGCGTTTCTTTCCCTGTCCCGCAGTTTTGCCATGCCGATCGCTCAGATCTCCATGCAGATCAACTCCGTCGTCATGGCACTGGCCGGGGCGGAGAGGATTTTCCAATTATTGGATGAAGAAGCGGAGACGGACGACGGCGCCGTGACGCTGGCGGCAGTGGAGGAAACAGGCGGGGCGCTGGTCCCCAGTCAGGCGGCGGCCGCGACGCGCTGGGCCTGGCGCCGGTCGGGAGAGAGGGGCGCGGCGGAGTATGTCGAGGCGCGGGGTCAGGTGGAGCTTCGGGGGGTCAATTTTGGCTATACGGAGGACAAACCCGTGCTGCGCGATATTTCCCTTTACGCGAAACCCGGCCAGAAGATAGCTTTCGTCGGGGCGACCGGGGCCGGTAAAACGACGGTCACCAATTTGCTGAACCGTTTTTATGAAATAACGGAAGGCGTCGTCCTGTTTGACGGAGTGCCTATCGGCGAGATCAGCAAAAGCGCTCTCCGCCGCTCTCTGGGCGTGGTGCTGCAGGACACGCGCCTTTTTACGGGATCGGTCTGGGAAAACATCCGCTACGGGCGGCTGGACGCCACGGACGAGGAAGTAATCGCGGCGGCGCGGCTGGCGAACGCCCATGATTTTATCGAGCGCCTGCCGGAAGGTTATGACACGGTGATCGACGGCGACGGCGGCAGCCTTTCTCAGGGGCAGCGCCAGCTGCTCTCCATCGCCAGAGCCGCGGTGCTGAGCCCGCCGGTGATGATCTTAGACGAGGCGACCTCCAGCATCGACACGCGCACGGAGGCCATCGTGCAAAAAGGGATGGACAGCCTGATGGAAGGGCGCACGGTTTTTGTGATCGCCCACCGCCTCTCCACCGTGCAAAACGCTAAAGCGATCATGGTGATGGAGCAGGGCCGCGTGATAGAGCGCGGCGACCATGAGTCGCTGCTGGCGGCCAAAGGGCGGTATTACCAGCTGTATCAGGGCGCGGACTGATGAGGCGTTCATCCGCGGTTTTGTTTTTCCATCAGGGCCCGCACTTTGAGCGGCAAACCGAACAGATTGATGAATCCTTCCGCGTCCTTCTGATTATAGACCTCGTCGGCGCCGAAGGTGACAAATTCCTCGTTGTACAAAGAATAAGGCGACCGCGTTCCGGCCGGGCGGCAATTGCCCTTATATAGCTGCAGGCGCGCCAGTCCGGTGACCTGACGCTGCGTCACGGCGACAAAAGCGTCCAGCGCCTCGCGCAGCGGGGAAAACCATAAGCCGTCGTAAACCAGTTCCGCGTAGCGCAGGGCCGCCTGTTCCTTGAAATGCTGCGTGGTCCGGTCCAGCGTCAGCCGCTCCAGCGCCCGGTGAGCCGCGACCAAGATCGCGCCGCCGGGCGTTTCGTATACGCCGCGGGATTTCATGCCCACCAGCCGGTTTTCCACGATGTCCACGATGCCGACGCCATGGGCGCCGCCTATTTCGTTCAATTTGGTCAGCAAGGCCAAAGGCGCCATTTTTTCGCCGTTGACGGCCACCGGGTCGCCCCGGGTGAATTCGATTTCCACATAAGCCGGTTCGTCCGGCGCCTGGCGCGGCGGCGTCGTCAAAGCGTACATGCTGTCGCGCGGCGCGTTCCACGGGTTTTCCAGATCGCCGCCTTCGTGGCTGAGGTGCCAGATATTGCGGTCCAGGCTGTAGGGGCTTTCCTTGGTCACGGGCACGGGGATGCCCCGCGCCGCCGCGTAGTCGATCGCGTCCTCACGCGAGCGGATGTCCCACAACCGCCAGGGGGCGATGATTTCCAGATCCGGATCCAGAGCTTTTATAGAGAGTTCAAAACGCACCTGATCATTGCCTTTACCGGTCGCGCCGTGCGCCACCGCCACCGCGCCCTCGCGGCGGGCGATGTCCACCAGCCGCTTGGCGATGAGCGGGCGGGCAAAAGCCGTGCCGAGCAGGTATTCCCCCTCATAGACGGCGCCGGCTCTGACTGTCGGGAAAATATAATCGGCGACAAATTCCTCGCGCAAGTCCTCGATGTAGAGTTTGGCCGCGCCGCTTTGCAGAGCTTTGGCCCGCAGCGGCTCCAGTTCCTCGCCCTGTCCCAGATCGGCGGACATGGCGATCACTTCATAACCATAATTTTCCTTCAGCCAGGGGATGATGACGGAGGTGTCCAAACCGCCGGAATACGCCAAAACGACTTTTTTACCCATATTCGCTCTCCTCGTTTTTATTGATTTAATCAGTGTTTCCCATCAAAAGGGCCATGACGGCTTTATGAGCGTGCAGCCGGTTTTCCGCCTCGTCGAACACCACGGACCGCGGGCCTTCAAAAACCGCTTCCGTTATTTCCTCGCCTTTATGCGCGGGCAGGCAATGCAAAACTATAGCGTCCGGCCGCGCCGCCGCCAGCGCCGCGTCGTCCAGGCAGTAACCCTTAAAAGCGGCGCGCCTTTCCGCTGATTCGCCTTCCTGGCCCATGCTGGCCCAGACGTCGGTGTAAAGGGCGTCGGCGTCCCGCGCCGCCTCCAGCGGCTCGCGCACCAGACGCACGCGGCTGCCGCTCTCCGCGCCGTTGGCGAGCGCCGCCCGCAGTATTTCCTCCCGCGGCTCATACGCCGCCGGACAGGCCAAAGTGATATCCATACCCATTTTACTGCAGCCGAGGAGCAAAGAGTGGGCCACATTACCGCCGTCGCCGATATAAGCCAGTTTCAGGCCGGCCAGACGGCCCTTATGTTCCTCGATCGTCATCAGATCAGCTAGGACCTGGGTCGGGTGCAGATAGTCCGTCAGACCGTTGATGACGGGGACCGCCGCGTGCCGCGCCAGTTCTTCCACCTCCGCGTGACTGAATGTGCGGATCATGACGCCGTCCACCATGCGGGAGAGGACGCGGGCCGTGTCGGCGACGGATTCGCCCCGTCCCAGCTGGATGTCCCGTTCGCTGAGAAAAAGACCCGTCCCGCCCAGCTGATAAATGCCCACCTCAAAAGCGACGCGCGTCCGGGTCGACGATTTGGTGAATATCATCGCCAAAGTTTTGCCCGCGAGCAAATGATGCGGCGTTCCGGCTTTCTGCCGGGCTTTGAGATCGCGGGCCGTCGCGATAAAGAGGCTGATTTCCTCCGCCGTGAAATCCTGCAAGGTCAGAAAGTCGCGCCCCGCCAGTTTTGCGCTTAAATCCGCCATTTCGACCACCTTTTTACATATTATTCCATATACTCGATCCGCTTTAGTTCACCCGCCGCCCTAACGGCCTAACGCCCTAACAACTTGCCCAGCCAGGACTGCGGCTTCAGACCCAGCCGGCGCCGGCGCAAATCGGGCGGGCTCAGGCCGGGCATATATTCGCCGATCTGATGGGTCTCAAAATGCCGCGCGTCGATATAAGTTTCGATGTCCCGGTTGCCGGTCGGCGTGAATATCACAACGTCAAAACCGATCATATTGAGAAAAGCGGCGTGAACACAGTCCTCCAAGGCGAAAAGGGCGTCCGTCGCCGAGACTATGAGCAGTTTGGGCACTTCACCCGTGTAGTCAAAATTCTGGATCAAGCGCAGGATCTCCGGTTCCAAGGCGAAGAGGACCGCGAGGGCCTGAAATTTTTCCTCTTCCGTCAGGCGCAGCAGATCCCCGCGCAGGAGTTCCCGCGTTTTTTCCAGCCACAGTTCCTGCGTGTCAGGCGACAGATGTTCGTAACGGTAGTAGGGACTTTTTTTCACGTCCGGAGAAAGCTGATCGCCCTGCCAGAAATTCCGCGCCTCCTTCGTCTCCGGCGCGCCCGCGCGGGCAAAAAACGGCAGGCGCGTGACCAGATAGGTCTGCTGTGTCGTCAGGGCGGCGATCCGATCCCAGTACATCTCGGTCAGGCCTTTTTCCACGCCGCAGATCTTCGCGAAAATATTCGGCACCGTCGCCACGCCGTCCTCCGCCTGGAAATTGGGGCGGTACTTGGCCTCGACCGGCCAGAGCAGGGGGATCTCGTCATAGGTGGTCTTGAGAGTCACCGGTCGGCTGCGGGTGAATTGCCGGCGGCGGTAAAGGCCGGAGCCGCTGTACAAAACGCGGTCCAATTCGCGGGAAGCGTTATAGGCCGTTGTTTCCGCCCGCAGACGTATTTCTTCTTCTGGAAAAGGCTCCCAGGGCAAATCGCCCGGCAGTTCCGTCTCCAGCGCCCCGAGCGGCGGCCCCGAGCGGCGGCGAAACACCTCGCTGTCCGCCTTATCCGGCGAGAAATACAGAACGTCGGCGCCGATTTCTTTCAGCAGCCAAAGCAAATCTGTCTCATCCGCCGTGATAGGGCCGTAATAGAGGAAAATCGGCGGGGCGTCCGCCGCCGGTTCCCCGGCGAACAGTTCCGCCGCGTAACGCGCGAGCCAGGCGGCCAGCCGCGGCGCCCGGCCCGCGTCCGTTTCCGCCGCCGCCCGTTCGTCCAGCAGCGTGAGCAGGGCCCGCCGAGCCAGAAGAGTCGTGAGTTCGTCGCCGGCGGTCAGGCGCGCGGCCAATTCCTCCGGCGCGGTTGCTCCCTGAAAAACCGCCGCTTCTTTTTCGGTCGGAGGAGGGGTGCGCAAAGTCATTAGCATCCATTTTCTTCCAGAAGCGCGCAATTTTTCCCGCAGGAAGAAAAGGCGGTTGCGGTAGAGATCCCGCTCGTCGGCGCCGAAACAAAGGGAAAAAATATTGCGCCGTTCCGGGCCGCGGCCGCCGCGCCGGGCGGCGTTTTCCAGGACCGCGCTCCAAACGTCGCCGCCCTCGAGCCAGGAGTTCACGCAGACGAGACCTGCTGTGCGCGCCGCGTCCGCCCGCGTCGTCGCCGCGTCCGCCGCCGGTGGCGGCAAATCCGGCAAGCCGGCGGATGTTTCCCGCTCCAAGCCCGCGGAGGGCCGGTTTTGCGCGGCGGGCCGGGGCGTGAAGACCGAACCGCGCACGAGCGAGGAAAAACGGGCGATCGGGTCGGCGGCCAAATAACTTTCCTCGTTATGATGCGCGTATACCACGTCGCAGCCGGCCAGCGAAAGCGTATAAAGCAGATAGAGTTCCCGGGCCGTGATCTCTCCCTCGTACATCACTTTGGGCGGATCGCCGCTGCCCGTCGCGCGCAGGGCGCGGCCGCAGGGGACCGAGAGACGGCAGAGCAGGCCGGTATACACGGAGCGCAGCGTTTCCTCGCGCGTGCCGCGTCCTTTGAGGAATTTAACGAGCGACCAGACCGCTTTGGCTGTTTCCGCCTGCTGCGACTGCCATAACTGGCTCAGCCAAGCGGTCACATGCGCGGCGACCGTTTGCTCCGTGACGCGAGTGAAATCGCCGGTCGCCTCCTCCAGACGGGCCGTCTCCCCCGCCCCCGGTTCCGGGATCGGCTCTGTGAACAGCAGCCCCCCCTCGGCGGCCAGATCGCGGAAGCGCGTCAGAAAAGCCTCTGTTTTCCCGTCCTCGTCCGTGCCGATAAAGCGGAAAAACAAGGTCTGGGAAGGATGACGCTCATTCAAACCCAGAAAAACCGCTTCATGATTTAACGTGATTTTCACCCCCATACCGCAGAGCTTTCTTTAGATTATCATTATAGCGGAAAAAACGGGGATGGGCAAGGGGAGTGGGACGAGGAGTGGAGAGTGGAGAGAGGAGAGTGGAGAGTTGGAGGAGAGAGGGGAGAGTTTACCAATTGTTTAACTTTTAAGGGTTTTCTGTTTACCTTTATCCGCTAATCTATAATCAGCAACGGCAGGAATGAATCTGAAAGGGAAGGGGAAGGGGAAAACTCATGCAGTTACAACTCGAGGGCATAGTCAAAAATTTCAGGGACAAGGAGGTTTTGAAAGGCATCTCTTTGCGCCTGGAAAACGGGGTGTACGGGCTGCTCGGCCCCAACGGCGCGGGCAAGACGACCATGATCCGCATACTGGCGGATATCCTGCAGCCGACGAAGGGCCGTATCCTGATAAACGGTCAGGATAAAAACGCCTGCGGCGACGAGTATCGCGCCAAGATCGGCTATCTGCCGCAGGACATGAGTTTTTACTCCGACTTCACGGGGCGCGACTATCTGGAGTACGTCGCGGCGCTCAAGGGCGTTCCGGCAGCGGAGGCGAGGGAACAGATCGAGGCGCTCGCCCGCAATGTCGGCCTATCAGGCGACCTGCACCGCCGCTGCGTCACCTATTCCGGCGGTATGCAAAGGCGGCTCGGCATCGCACAGGCCCTGCTCGACAACCCCGAGATCCTGATCCTCGACGAGCCGACGGCGGGGCTCGACCCGCATGAGCGCATCAAATTCCGCAACATCATCTCGGCCTACTCCAAGGACCGCCTCGTCCTGCTTTCCACGCATATCGTCTCCGATGTGGACAGCATCGCCAAACAGGTCATGATGATGGAATACGGCAAGGTCGAGCGGCTTGGCAGCAGCGAGGAATACGTTCGGCAGATCGAGAACTGCGTGTGGAGCCTGCGCATCCCCGTCGAGAGATTGGTCGAGTTCCAGAACAGCGCGGTCATCTCCAACGTCGTCCCGCACGGCGATATGATGGAGGTGCGGGTCATCAGCGAAAACAAGCCCTCCGCCGACGCCGTCCCGGTCACGCCCAATCTGGAGGACGCCTATCTCTATATATTCAATTATCTGCCGTTGAAACCGGCGGCGTAGGAGGAAAAAAATGTCATTATTCAGGTTTGAACTCAGGAAGCTCATGCTGAACAAAAAAACGCTGATCATCCTGGGCGCCATGCTGATCCTGTACGCCGGCGTCGGCTTCGGGACCTCGTATTTTATCGTCGGCGACGGCGAAGCCTATAAAACCTACGCCGATCTCGCCAGGCCGCTCGCCGGCCCCGTCAATGCGGAATACGCGGGCGTGGCCATGGAGAGCTATGAGACGGCCAAAGAGCGCTACGGCAACAATGAGGAAGCCATCTACTACGGCACGTCCGGCGATCCCGTCCTGAAATTCGACGTGGATTACGCCCATTTTGTCGGGCATGTGGACGAATATTACAACGGCGCCCCTTTTGACAGCTTGTTCGCCCCTTACGGCGTCAACGTGCTGCAGTCCCGGCTGACCGAGCTGGAGCAAAGCGGACAAACGGGCGGTTTTGAGTACAGAAGCACCAGAGATCAGCTGAACAGAGAGGTGGCGCTCGGTGAGCCGCAGTTCGCGAATACTTTGGAATGGGGCAACCTGTTTGCGAATTGGGGCGATACGCTCACGCTGTTTCTGCTGTTCATCCCGCTGCTGTTCATTATTTCGCCCGTGTTTTCCATGGAAGCGTCCACCGGCATGGACAATCTGATCCTCTCTTCCCGCAACGGGCGGCGCAAGATCGTGGCCGCGAAAATCGCCGCCGTGGTCGTCACCGCCGTCGCCATCCTCGCGATGTATCTGCTCGCCACCTTTGTATTCGGATTCCTGTCGGTGGGCACGCTGGAGGGCGCGAATGCCGCGTTGCGCTCTGTCCCCGATTATGTGCGCGCCCCGCTTGGTTTCTCGAACGCCGGGTTCACCGCCGTCTCCGCGCTGTGGCTGCTGCTCTCCGGCACGGTCTTCGCGCTGATCGTCAGCTTTATCTCCTCGCGGCTGAAAAGCCAGATCGCGGTCTGCGGCGCCTCCCTCGTCGTGCTTCTCCTGAATATCGGTATCGCCGCGCTCGGAACGACCATTCAAAATATGATACAGCCCGTCGTGGATTTCGGCGTCGCCAGCTTCGCGCTCGTGGGCTCGGTATTCACGCAGTACAAGGTCTACAACGTGTTCGGCATGGTCGTGCCCTATCATGTCATGCTGATCGTATTCTTGGTTCTGGTCGCCGGCCTCACATCTTTTGGGATGTTTTGGGGGCAGAAAAAGCGGACCGTCGCGTAGTAGGAAATATTAAAATCCGTCTCAGTTTTTTCATCCAGGTTTAACGGAGGCTTAATCTATGTTCTGCGGCGCTTTAATCGGCGCGTGCTACTATACTATAATTGCGACGGAGGTGCGGCAGGCATGACGAACACGCGGGGCCAGGCGGGGAAAATCATCAATATCGTATCGGTCCTGGGAATCGCCGCTGCGGTCGTCCTGTGCGTTCTCGGCTACCGTATCGGTTTGTTCACGCAGACGGACGTTCTGGCGGATTTTCTGGCCCGGGCGGGCGTATGGGCCCCCGCCCTGTTCATTTTCCTGCAGATCGTTCAGGTCGTCGTCCCCATCATCCCCGGAGGTCTCGGCTGTCTCGCCGGCGTGCTGATCTTCGGCCCCGTCTGGGGCTGCGTCTACAATTATGTCGGCATCGTCGCGGGCTCCGTCGTCAATTTTCTGCTGGCGCGCAGATACGGAAAATCGTTTGTGCGAAGCGTCGTCCCGGAGCGGATCTACGACAAGTACATCGGCTGGCTGGACAGGGAAAGCGCCTTCGACAGGTGGTTCGCGCTGGCGATCTTCCTGCCGCTCGCGCCCGACGACTATCTGTGCCTGGTGGCGGGCATGACGCGTATGCGGCTGAAAAAGTTTATCACGATCATTGTGCTCGGCAAGCCGGGCGCCATCATAGCGTACAGTCTGGGGCTCGCCTGCGTGTCCGGCTGGGCCGCGCGGCTGATCGGCTAGGGGAGAGGGGGAGGGGGATGACGGATCTATGCGAGTGCTGCTGTTTTTCGAGCATCAGAAGCTGATTGGAAAAAGCGGCGTGGGCCGCGCGCTGGAACATCAGAAAAAAGCGCTGGCCCATAGCGGCGTGGAGTTTACGACCGACGCGGCCGGCGATTTTGACATCGCGCATATCAACACGCTGTTTCCCGGCTCTCTGCGTGTGAGCGGGCGCGCCAGGGCGCTGAGGAAAACGGTGGTCTTTCACGCCCATTCCACGGAGGAGGATTTCCGGAATTCTTTTATCGGCTCCAACTGGGCTTCGCCGCTGTTCCGGCTGTGGCTCAAGCGCTGTTACGGCCGCGCCGACCTCATTATAACGCCTACGCCTTATGCCAAGGGGATCCTGGAAAGTTACGGCCTAAAAACACCGATCAGGGCCATTTCCAACGGGATCGACCTGACATTTTTTGACAGACAAAGGGGCGGCCGGGACGCTTTCCGCAAAAAATACGGTTTTAAGGACGGCGACAAGGTGATCCTGTCCGTCGGTCTGTGGATCGAGCGAAAAGGGATTTTGGACTTCGTGGAACTCGCGGAGCGGCTGCCCGAATACAAATTCATCTGGTTTGGTCACGCGGATCTGAGAACCGTGCCGGCCAAGGTGAGAAAAGCGGTGCGCGCGGAGCGGCCGAATCTCATTTTTCCCGGCTACGTCGGGCGGGAAGAACTGCGCGACGCCTACCGCGGCTGCGATCTGCTCCTGTTTCCCAGCCATGAGGAAACGGAAGGGATCGTCGTTTTGGAGGCTTTGGCGATGAATACGCCCGTATTGCTGCGGGATATACCCGTTTACCGGGATTGGCTGACGGACGGCGTCCATGTGTATAAAGGCGGAAGCACGGAGGAATTTTGTCATAAAATTATCGGCATGATGAGCGGCGACTGGCGGAATTTGACCAAAGACGGTCATGCCGTCGCGGAAGCAAGAGCGATCGAGCTTGTCGGCAAGCGCCTGCTGGCGGCGTATACGGAAGCCCGCGCCATTGCCGGTGATCGCGGAAATGCCATACTGTTACCGCAGCGAGGTAAAAGTCCGTGACGATAAAACGCCGGTTATTTATATCCAACAATCTGATGATCGCCATACCCGTCGCCCTGTGCGTTCTGTTCGCCGCTGTGATGAGCCTTGCGATGATGGGCATTTTCGGGAACTTCGGCGGGCGCTCTCTCGACGACGAGCGGTTCTATCAGGCCAAAAGAAGCATTACGGCTCTTGACGTCGCGGCCGGGGAGGATGATCTGCTTCGCGCCGCAGGCGGCATCGCCGAAAGCAATGAGAACGAGCATATCGCGGTTTCCGTTTACAGAGACGGTCGGCTTATCGGTGTGCCGACGCCGGACACGCCGCTGCTTGCGACCGCGCTCGGGCAAAACGGAACGCATACCCTGATTTTCGACCATACGGCATTATTCGTGCGAAAGATGGGCGAATATCACATTGTTCTGACGGATACCAACTACTATTTGAGTGACGATGCGTTCTATCGTTCCTATGTCGCGATGGGTTTCGGAATGCTCATCCTGATTATATTGATTATCGTCATTACGAACAGGATACTGACGCGCGTCATGGTAAGAAGCATTATGACGCCCATCGACGCGCTTTCCTACGGCGTGGCGCAAATCCGCGAGGGCAATCTGACGTTTCGGCTGGACTATTCGGGGAAAGACGAGTTCGGTCCCGTGTGCGCCGCGTTCAACGATATGGCCGAGCGTCTGCAGAG
>JAISAH010000028.1 GCA_031266805.1 Gracilibacteraceae bacterium | reverse complement strand
TCCTACGGCGTGGCGCAAATCCGCGAGGGCAATCTGACGTTTCGGCTGGACTATTCGGGGAAAGACGAGTTCGGTCCCGTGTGCGCCGCGTTCAACGATATGGCCGAGCGTCTGCAGAGAATGGAGAATATGCGCCGAAGCGACGAGGAGAGCCGCAAGGAACTGATCGCCGGCATCTCCCACGACCTTCGGACGCCGCTGACATCCATAAAAGCCTATCTTGAGGGAATTGATAAGGGCGTGGCCGAGTCGCCCGAACGCCGGCAGAAATATTTGGAAATAATTGGGAGAAAAACCGCCGATCTGGAGCATATCATCAATCAGCTGTTTCTTTTTTCCAAGCTGGAGATAGGCGAATTCCCGATGCACACGGAACTTTTGCCGCTCGGACGAACGGTTTCCGAGCTGGTGAGCGGTCTCGCGGAGGAATATGGGCATAAGGGGCTGCACCTGGAGTTAAGTCAGGGCGCGCCGGATGTTTTTGTGAGGGCCGATCCGCTGTGGCTGCGTAGCGTGGTGATCAATATTCTGGAAAATAGCGCCAAATACAAGACAGCTGAAACCGCAGCGGTGATTGTCGCCTGCGGCGAAGCGGACGGATACGCTGAGATCACGCTGACAGACGACGGGCCGGGTGTGCCGGAAGCCGCGCTGGACAAGCTGTTTGACGTGTTTTACCGCGCCGATCCGTCCCGGAACACAAAAGGCAGCGGTCTGGGGCTTGCCGTCAGCGCGCGGATCATCAGGCATATGGGCGGCCGGATATCCGCCCGGCTCCCGCAAAGCGGCGGACTTTCCATCGTGCTGCGGCTTCCCGCTTTTGCGGCGGAAGGAGTGAAGGAGTGAAAAACAGTCAGATCAAGAAGATTTTAGTGATCGAGGACGACCGGGATATTGCGGAAATAGAACGCGATTTTCTGGAGATGAACGGATTTGTAGTCGTGCACGAAACAGACGGGCTGAGCGGGATGGAACAGGCGCTGAGCGGAGCGTTTGACCTGATTTTACTCGACCTGATGCTTCCCGGAATCGACGGCTATGAAATCTGCCGGAATATCCGTCCGAAGATCGACGCGCCCATCCTAATGGTCACGGCCCGCGTCGAGGACGCGGACAAGGTGCGCGGGCTGGGGCTGGGCGCGGACGATTATATATCGAAGCCGTTTTCGCCGACAGAGCTGGTGGCGCGCGTCAAGGCGAATATCGCTCAATACGAGCGGCTTAGATCCGCGGAAAAGCCGGCGGAGGGCAATGCGAAAGAAATAGACTTAGGCTATCTTCGCATCGACCCGGGTGCCCGGTACGTCTATGTGGAAAACAGGGAGATAGAGCTAAAAAACAAGGAATATGAGCTTTTGTACTTTCTTGTTTCCAACGCGGGAATCGTGTTCAGCAAGGATCACCTGTATGAGCGGATATGGGGCATGGACGCTTACGGCGATACCAAAACCGTCGCGGTGCATATCAGCCGTCTGCGGGAAAAAATAGAAAAAGACCCCGCAAGCCCCGAGCATCTGCAAACGGTGTGGGGCGCGGGATACAGGTTCAGGAAGTAAGAAGTAAAAAGTCTCAAAAGGTCTACCTTTTGAGACTCCTTTCATGTTGGCTTAACTTACATGAATTAATCAAAGCGCTTAATATTACCATGGATTTTCACCAAAATCAAGAAGGATTTTTGCAAATTTGGCGAAGTTTTGTGAAATATCCGCGGCGCGGGGAGCGCTCTCAAAAGGTAGACCATTTGACATCGTGAAGGAGGGAAAGGCGGGTGACGACTCTGGAATCCGCATTGACAATTCCAAGCCGTCAGAGTAAAATACTAGTAAAATCGGCCGAGGGGGTCAGTCGGCGACGAAATCGAGTTTACGCGGCCTGCGTGGCTGCGCGGAGGAAAAGATGAGTAAAAAAGCGAAAGTAATCCTTGGCGTTGTTGTAGCGTTAGCCGTAGCTATCGTAGCTTGGCGTCTCTTTGTCCAATTAAACCGTCCGCCGGCGACGTCCGAGCTGACCTATACGGCGGTCAACGCTTCTACGGCGGCGCTCGCCGATATGGAAGTCTCCATCCAGCTCAGCGGCAAGGTGCAAGCCGATAATTCCGTGACCGTGATCCCCACCACGCCGGGAACCGTGCGTTCTGTCGCGGTCAAAGTCGGAGACCGCGTCACGGCGGGTCAGCTGTTGTTTTCGCTGGACAGATCATTGATCCAGGCGTCCTATGATCAGGCCATGGCCGGTTATCAGGCGGCGGAAGCCAACTATACGGCCACGATGGAAAAAATCGAAAACGCCAAACTGCAATTGGAGCGTTCTCGCGAGCTGTTCGCGGCCGGCGCTCTCTCGCGCGCCGACCTGGAGCAAATAGAGATCGCCGCCTCCGATTCTTCGGTCCTCGCGCTGGAAGCCCAGCTGGCTCAGGCCCGCGCCGGTGTGAGCGCGGCGGAAAAAACCATGAGCGACATGGATGTGCGCTCGCCGATCGACGGCGTGGTCACGGCCCTGAACGTCAGCGTGGGCAATATGGCCAGCGGCCCGGCCGCCGTCGTGACGGCGCTGGAGCGCGTCTATATCCAGACGGCGGTCAGCGAAAAATTCATCAATCTGGTGCAAAACGGTCAGCGGGTGGCTGTGGAAGTGCCGGCGGCCTCCGCCGAGGTTTTCAGCGGGCAGGTGGAGGATTTGAGTCTGGCGGCGGACGCCATGACCGGCCAGTTCGCCCTGAAAGTGTATCTGGACAACAGCGGCCAGCTCATCAAACCGGGTATGTTCGCCAAGATGGGGATCACGACGCTGACGAAGGAAAACGTCGTGGTCGTCCCGCTGGACGCCGTCGTTTACCGGGGCGGGCGTGACGTAGTCTACCGCGTCGTGGACGGCTATGCCGCGGAAACTCCTGTGACCACGGGCCTGGAGGACGGCGACCGCGTGGAGCTCGTCAGCGGTCTCAGCGCGGGCGACGTGTTCGTCACGCGGGGCGTAGGTTTTGTCAATGACGGCTCGGAAGTGAAGATCATCGAGCTGGACGGCGCGGCGGCGGAGACGGCTCCTGATACGGCAGCGGAAGCGGAGACGGAGGTCTCCGGCGAGGAAGAACCTGATACGGAAGGAGGCCGCGCATGAAACTTTCCGAAGTATCAGTGCGGCGGCCCGTTTCCGTAATCATGATATTTCTGATCGTGGTTTTGCTCGGATTCGTCTCGCTGACCGGGATCCCGCTGGATCTCATTCCGAATATCGAAATCCCCGTCGCCATCATCATGACCACCTACAACGGCGTCGGCCCCCAGGAGATCGAGACGCTCATCACGCGGCCGATCGAGGACGCGGTGGGTACGGTCTCCCATATCGAAACCATGCAGTCCATATCCGCGGAAGGCATGTCCATCGTCGTCATGCAGTTTGAGTTTAAATCCGATCTGGATCAGGCTGTCGCCGACGCCCGCAACAGCGTGGAAACCCTGTCCGCCATTTTGCCGGAAGACGCCTCCGATCCGATCGTGATCAAAATAGACCTGAACTCTATGCCTATGATGATGCTTTCCCTGTCCACGGAAAATATGACCCAGACGGAGATCCAGGCCTTGGTGGAAGATACTGTCAAACCGCAGATGGAAAGCGTGGCCGGCGTCGCGTCTGTCGAGATCTTCGGCAGTGTGAGCAATGTGATCGAAGTACGGCTCGACGCGGAAAAACTGCGAGGCTACGGCATTTCACCCGACTATATCTCCGGTATCATCCGGGCGGAAAACATGGATATCCCGGCCGGGAGCGTGCTGCGCGGCAACCAGGAGCTGACGGTGACGACGAACGGCCAGTTCCAAACCGTGGAGCAAATAGCCGATATGATCATCCCGCTGCCGACCGGCGCCCAGCCGCGCCTGCGCGATTTGGCCCAGGTGGAGATGAAAAAAGAAGACCCGAGCGCGATTTCCAAGGCGGACGGCTACACGAGCATCGACCTGGTCATCACCAAACAAGCCGGTTCCAATACCGTCACTGTTTCTGACGCCGTGCGGGCGCAGCTGGAAAAAACCAGAGCGAATTTGCCCAAGGGCGAAATCAACATCCTGTACGACAGCGCCGACTACATCAAACAATCGCTGAATCAGGTGGCCAACAGCGCGATGCAGGGCGCCCTGCTCGCCATCATCGTCCTGTATATTTTCCTGCGCAACGTGCGCACGACGCTGATCATCGCTCTCAGCATCCCCATTTCCATCATCGCCACCTTCTGCCTGCTCTTTTTCACGGATATCACTTTGAACATCATGACTGTGGGCGGTCTCGGCCTCGGGGTCGGGATGCTGGTGGACAATTCCATCGTCGTGCTGGAAAATATTCACAGATACCGTCAAGACGGCTATTCGCGGATAGACGCCTCCGTCAAAGGCTCGGCTGAGGTGAACATGGCCCTGGTCGCCTCCACCTTGACCACAGTCGCCGTTTTCGTGCCGATTTTCTTCGCCGAGGGAATCGCCGCCCTGCTCTTTGAGCAATTGGCGATTACGGTCAGCTTTTCTTTGCTCGCCTCCCTCGTCGTCGCCATCACGCTGGTGCCGATGCTTTGCTCCAAACTGCTGAAAGTATCCGTCCGCCGCCATGAGGTGGACGAATTCGGCCTGATGATCCAAAAACAGATGGGCCTTGACACGGAAGTGGAAACCAAACGGCGCTTTCGTCTGCTGGGCCGGATCTATGACGCTTTTGACCGCGGTTTCGCCGCGCTGAACACCGCTTACGGCCGTATGCTGGCCTGGGCGCTCCGGCGGCGCAAAACCGTGACCGTCACCGCTTTTATCGCCTTTGTCCTCTGCCTCGCCTCCGTGTTTGCCGTCGGCCAGGAGTTTTTCCCGGAGACGGACGAAGGCTTCATCATGGTGCAGGCGAATTTGGCGGCGGGGGCCAAAGTACAAGACGCCGTCGTCATCATGGACGAACTGGAAGCCAAGGTGCGCGTTATTCCGGAGATCACCCGCGTTTATATCGAGGCCGGCGCTTCGGAGTCTTTGACGGGCGGCGAAAATCAGGGCACTTTGTATATCGAGCTGACGCCGCTTTTGGAACGCGACCGGGGCGCCAAGGAGATCATGGAGCAGATCCGCGGTCTGGTGCGGGAAACGCCCGGCGCGGAAGTCAGCGTCAGTTCCATGACCTCGTTCAGCATGGGGACGGGCGCGCCGCTTAACGTGGCGCTTTTCGGCGACGACCTCAGCACCTTGCGGGATATCGCCGATGATTTTGTGGATATCATCAAAACCGTGGAGGGGACGCGCGAAGTTTCTTCCAGTTTCGCGGACGGAACGCCAAAAGTGAGCGTGGCCGTCAACCGCGACCGCGCCGCCCAATTCGGGCTGACGGCGGCTCAGATCGGTCAGTCCGTGCGCGGCGTGATCTCCGGCTCCACGGCCACCCAGTTCCGTATAGGCGGCACGGAGATCCCGGTCGTGATCCGCGGGGACAGTTATTATGAGGAAAACATGGCCGCGCTCGGTCAAATGCCCGTGAGTTCCACGGGGCAGGTGAGTCTGGACCAGGTGGCCGACGTCATAGTCACTCAGGGACCGGTCAGCATCAACCGCGTGGATCGTGAGACCACCCTCAGCGTCTCCTCCGAGATCAGCGGCCGCGACCTAGGTTCCATTTCCGCCGACGTCCTGACGGCGCTTTCCGCCTATAATATGCCGGAGGGCTACCGCTTTGAAATGGGCGGCATGACGGAGACCATGACCGACGCTTTCAGCGATCTGCTGCTCATGCTCGTACTCGCCATTCTGCTGGTTTACATGATCATGGCCTCTCAGTTCGAGTCGCTGCTCTATCCCTTCATCATCATGTTCTCCATGCCGCTGGGTCTGGCGGGCGGCGTGTTCGGCCTGTTCATCGCCGGCATTCCCCTGAGCGTGCCGGGACTGATCGGCGTCATCATGCTGGCGGGCATCGTGGTCAACAACGCCATCGTTTTCGTTGATTATGTAAACACGCGGCGGCGAACTTTAAAAGAAGACAATAAAACGGCCATTTTGCGCGCCGGCCCTATCCGTCTGCGCCCGATCCTGATGACGACGCTGACCACCGTGCTGGGGATGCTGCCTATGGCGCTCGGCATCGGATCGGGAGCGGAAATGGCGCAGCCTTTGGCGCTGGTGATAGTATTCGGGCTTTCGCTGTCCACTCTGGTCACGCTCATCGTCGTGCCGGTGCTCTACCTCTCGCTGGATAATTTTGGCGCTAAATTTAGAAAAAAAGAGATTTAAAACTGGGAATTTGCTTAAATTTGCGGAATAAAGGAGTTTTTTTTCATCAGCTGGGAGGAATCGCGGGAAACACAGCGAATAACGGCTTCTAAGCAATTATTTTATAGGGGGGATCTTGTTGAACAAGGCAGATCTGGTAGCCGCGGTCGCTGAGAAAACTGAGTTCACCAAAAAAGACGCCGACAAAGCGATCGCCGCGGTTTTTGAAGCCATCAGCGAAGCTCTGGGCGAAGGGGACAAGGTACAGTTAGTTGGTTTCGGCACATTTGGCGTGAGAAATCAAAAAGAACGCACGGGGCGCAATCCGCAAACGAAAAAACCGTTAAAGATTCCTGCCCGTAACGTTCCGTTTTTCAAGGCGGGCAAAGCCTTAAAAGAGGGCGTACAGTAATTGTATCCCGGCGTACATGCGAGCAAAAAACAGGTTGTAACAGCCTGTTTTTTGCTTCCTGTTAAACATGAATTTTTGAGGCAATATGCGTTTAGATAAATATTTGAAAGTTTCCCGCCTGATCAAAAGGCGCAGCGTAGCCAAGGACGTCTGCGACGGAGAAAAAATCAGCGTCAACGGGCGAGCCGCCAAACCGGCGGCCGAAGTCAAAGCCGGCGACGTATTGACCTTGAGCATGCGCGGCCGCCTTTTGGAAGTTCGGGTGCTGTCCACGCCTCCCAGCGTCCGCGCGGAAGACGCGAGTTCGCTGTATGAGGTGCTGCGGGAGGAAAAGCCGCAGCAGAATTGATTAATCCGCTTCGGGCATGGTATTCATTTTATCCTGAATTTTTCATTTTTTTCTACTAGAAAATATCTCTAAACCCTTTAATTTAAAGGAATTTTGATAATATTCCGCTTGACATTCTCCGTGTTATATAGTATAATTCTACTATATA
>JAISAH010000014.1 GCA_031266805.1 Gracilibacteraceae bacterium | reverse complement strand
CAATACATGGGAAGGTCAAATTTCCATATATAGGCAAATGTAGTGGTACGCGTATTTTCTAGTTCCGGAACCCCCGGAAAACTCAAGCTTTCATTTTTTTGACCGTCAAAGTCAAGCTTAAATATTGTAGGGAATCTGTAAAATATATAAGTAATGCAACCTATGATCAATTTATGAAGGACGAGCGTACAGTAGTGTTTTCTGTTTTTAATTTATCACAAGCAGGACAGCTTGTAGATAGGTTAAGTACTCGATTATTAGAAAAGAATAGTCATATCCAGTGGAGAGCTATAAAGGGATTTAGAAATAGATTAATACATGAATATGAGGAAATAGATTATATGATATGTTGGGATGTTTTAAATTAAAAGAAGATATTCCAGTATTAATACAACATATAGAAAATATAATATGTGATTTGGATAGAAGCAACGGGCGTGCTAATGAAAGATGAGCAGGAGTTTTATATTTTTGTTTAGAAATTTATAGGTATGCAAAAAATTTATCTGGAAAAGAAGTATTAGCATTATTTCTACTGCCTTATGGCGCTTAAAGAATCACTTCGCACACAATTACATAAAATCCGAAGTAACGACCTGAATAATGGTCACTAAATAATACAGTTTGTGAGCACTCCGCAAAGCTTTCGCTCTGCTGAATGATGGTTCGGCACGACAGACAGACAAAATCCCGTAACGCTCGGTAAGAGTTAAGTAGTAGAAAATATCAAAAATAAGTCAAGAAAGGCAGGTGATTTAACTATGCCTATGGAAGAAATGTTGGAAACTTTGCCGTGGACTGATTATAGCGCGGTTTTTTGTTTGATTGAGCAAAAGGGAGGAATGAATGATGCGCCAACAGAGATTAAACGAAAATTATATAACACGCCAAAAGAAATTAAACGAAAAATATATAACGCAGATTTGGAGACTGACCAAGGAGTGTTTTGTTGGCCCGGATCCGCATTGTCTCTTTGTTTTGTCGAAAATAGCTAAGTTGCTTGACAAAATTGAGGTTTGCCCATATTCTCCAAAAGAACGGATTTTCACCGTTCACGGAACAATGTTGTTAAGGCGTTTGTTCTATTTTGAATTTTATATGGACAGAAAAGAATGGAGAAATGCTCTTGACGCATTACTACTAGTAGAATTCCAACTCTCAACTCTCAACTCTCAACTCTCCACTCGTATCCCCCGGGAAAAAAGCCGTGTTTTATCCAGTTCCATATCCACGGCGCCCATGATGATCTCCTGGGCGGAGAGATGTCCGTACAGGTAGGAAGACGCGCTGAGGAAAACCATGCGTTCCGCGTCGGTGGGGTCGATGCAAAAGGCGGTCCCGGCCGCGGTGGCGCAGAGGACGCCGCTTACGGCGCCAAACCGGGTAAAATGGGCGTGCCCGGTGAGAACGGCGCGGATGTCGCCGCCTTGGATCATCCGCGACAGGCCGTACCGGTCCTGCAGTAAAATATGATCATAGGCGCCGCCGCAGACGCTGACGGGGTGGTGCATCACCAAAATACTGCCCAGGGGCGCCGGTGTTTTCAGCGTGGTCCGGAGAAAATCCAGCTGCTCGTCCGAGAGAGCGCCCCGCGTGCAGCCGTCGGTCGGGCTGGTGTCCAGCGTAATGACTCGCAGCCCGTTCAGGAGGGCGCAGGCGAAATAAGGAGCGTCCGCGCCCCGCCGGCCCCAAAAACCTTCCCAGAAAGCCGCGTGGCGGTCATGGTTGCCCAGCGCCGTAAAATAGGGCGTCCCGGCGAGTTCTTCGTCAAGCAGGGACCGGAGATAGGCATAGTCGGCCGCCTCGCCTTCGTGGACCAGATCGCCCGAGAACACAAAAAAATCGGGGGAGGGACTGTGGCTTTTGGCTCTGCGCAGCGCCGCCCGCAGACGCCGGCCGTCGTCAACGATTTTTTCCGCGGGGAAATCGGACGCCGGCGGCGGCAGAGGCGTGACGCGGATATGGGGATCGGACATATGGATAAAGTTCATGGCTTGCCCCCTCAAACGGCGAGCCGGAAGTCTTCTTGCCGGAAAGAGTTTTCCAGCATGGCGACGAGCCTCTGACGGAGGTCTTTTTGCTTTACCCGCCGCCCCGCTTCGTCAAACACCATGATGCGCTCTTTCAAGATACCGATCTCCACCCGCCGCCGCTCGCTGTTCCAGCGGTTCTCGGCGCGCAGAGTCACGACGCCCAGCCGGGTTGCCGCGCTGTATATGGTTTCGTTGCCCAGATGCGGGTAAAGAGCGTAGTTCTGAAAAACCATGGCCACATCGCGCTCACCCGGCGCCAGACCGGTCACGTCGCGGTCGCCGATCAGCACCTTGCCGCCCTCCGTTTTTTCCAGCCCCGCGATGAGCCGCAGGATAGTCGATTTCCCGCAGCCGGACGGGCCGAGCAGTATGGTAAAAGAACCGTCCGGGACGCTGAGGGACACGTCGCTTAACACTGGTGCCGCTCCGTAGCTTTTGCTGATATTTTGGATACTGACTTCACTCATAGTATCGCCGTCTTCCTTTCTGTTGCGACCATCATGTCGGTCACGGCCCGCATCTCGCCGGCGGAAAGGCCGGCCGCGCTCAGATAAGCGGCGGCGCCGCCGTAGGTCCCGCGCAAATGGCGCAGCATCTGTTCCATGTTCTCCCGGCCGGCGTGCAAAAATGTTTCGGCGCTCGCGCTGCTGCTTGCGCGCAGACGGTCCAGGACCGGCAGCAGATTGGCGTCGGTTTCGCTGTAATCCCGCACGATCAACTCTTCGTCTACCTCCGCCAGCGCCAGCAGCAGCGCCGCGATCACCCCGGTACGGTCTTTGCCCGCGCTGCAGTGAAAGAGCAGCCGCCCGTCCGGCGCGGACGCTTTAAGGGCGATGCGGCGAAAGACCAAGGCGACAGCCGTTTTCGAGCGGTCTAAAATTTCCACGTAGAGTTCCCCCAAGGTGAAATCGGGCGGAAAAGCGCTTGAATCGCCGCGCCCGGCCGGCAGCAGCGGAATATGATAGCAGCGGACTCTCAGGATGCCGCAGAGACCGCTCGGCACTCCGCCCCGTTCGCCGTCCTCCCGCAGATCGACGACCGTATCGATGCCCAGGGCCAGCAAGTGCCGCCGGTCGGGCGCGCTCAGCGGCATAAAGCAGTCGCCGCGCAAGAGCCGGGATGAGGTGACGCGCCCCGCCCCGGCGGGGTAGCCGCCCAAGGTGCGGGTGTTGCGGGCCGTTTTCAGGGGCAGCAAACGCCCTGTGGTCAAGTTTTGTATCATTTGATCCCCCAGCGTACAAACGAGTTGATGATTTGTTTTCGCAAAATCAGGTAAAGAGCGACGACCGGGATACAGGAGAGCGTGGCCGCCGCCATGAGCGGACCCCATTCAAAACCGTCGGAGGACATGAAATATTGCAGCCCGATCTGGATGGGCGCGTTGTCCAGATTGGCCGCCACCAGCATGGCCCAGATGTACTCGTTCCAGCCGTTGATGAACAGCAGAATGGCCAGCGAGGCGGCCGAGGCCCGGATATTGGGCAGCACGATCCGAAAGAGAATGCTCAGCTCCGACAGGTTGTCCAGAGCGGCGGCCTCGATGAGGGCGCGGGGAAAGGCCTTGAAAGCGTCATAGATGGAGAGGATGGCAAAAGATGAGGCGGCGAAGGGGAGGACGACTCCCAGCAGCGTATTGCGCAAACCCATGGAGGCGATGGTGACGTAGTTGGGGATCATGATGGCCTGGAAGGGGATCAGCCAAGTGAGGCTGAACACGGAAAAAATGAGGCCTCGCCCCTTGAAGTCCCATCTGGTCAAAGCGTAGGCGGCCAGCACGGCGGTGACGAGCTGCAAAAAGGCTTCGGCCGAGGCGATGAAGATAGTGTTGAGCGTCATGCGCATGAAGGGCATACCGCTTAGGGCCGCGCTGTAGTTCGCCCATATGGGATTTTTTGGCAAAAGAGCGGTCCCGAGGATCTCACCCAGGGGTTTGAATGAGCTGATGAGCATCCAATAGAGGGGGAAGGCGGCGAAAAGGCAGAGCAGGCAGAGCAAGGCGTGCCGGGGCGCCGCTTCCCATATTTTTTGGAGAGAGAGGGGTTGTTTTTGCGGCAAGTTCAACCTTCTTTCAGTTGTCGTAAAAGGCGATTTTTCTGTGCAGCCGCGTCATCAGCAGGGCGAGTGCCCCAAAGAGCAGCAGGAACAGGATGGCGGAGGCGGCGCTCATGCCCACGTTGAAATTTTTCATGCCATAGACATAGTAGTAGGAGCGGTCGATGCCGGTGAGGGCCGCCGAGAACATCAAGGTGGAAAAACCGATCATTTTCCAGCCCGCGATGAGGATGATGGAAAACATGGCCCAGGTCTCGTTCCCGAGGAAATTGACGCCGCTTTCCAGGATGCCGGCGCCGACCAGAACCTGGTTCACTATGCCGTTGGCGGGATGAAACAGCCAGCGCCAAACGACGGATACCGTGACGGGAGGCATGACCATCGGGAGAAAGAAGATGGCGCGGTAGAAGTTTTTCGCGCGGTTCGGCAGTTTTTCCGTGGCGATGGCCAGGGCCAGAGGGATGATGACCGAGAAGGGCAGCATACCGGCGATGTAGAGAAGGGTGTTCACGACGGCGCGCTGAAAATCGGGGTGGGCGAGCAGCAGCTTATAGTTTTGCGCCCCCACCCATTTGGGGAGAGAGGTGGGCAGCATGTTCCATTCGATGAAACTGTAGTAAACGGTTTTGTTCCTCAAATTCTTTGATCAGCAGATCGACTCCGTCCTTGTGCTGGCTGGCGTAGTTATAGGTGTAAAATGTGATCTCGACCGGGTCCGCGCTGTCAGGCGGCGCGTCGGCTCGGACGTCCGGCGCGCCGCAGGCGGCGAGCAGCAACAGGGATAAAACCGCCATGAACCAAACAGATACCGTTTTTCTCATTTACCGCGATACTTCCTTTCCCACATCTTTTTTCCTTAATTTGTCATTTATTCGCCGGCGCTCCCTCAGCCCGACATTTCCGAATGATAACACAAGTTTGTAAAAACTACGGCCTGTTTTATGTAAAATAATACCGGGGTTGGCATGGATTCCGGCATAAAGCCAGAATGACGGCAGCTTCCTTTTATATTATAATATTTAGGGTGGAAAAATTCAGGCGAAAGGCGGATGGATCAAAATGGAAAAACCCGTGACAACTCTGGAGTCTCATATCCAGGCGTATTTGGCGTATCTGCGCGACGAGGAAAAAAGCCGGAACACTTTGAGTAAATACGAGTATGACCTGCGGCACTTCATCAAATTTCTCACGGAAGCGGGCGGAGGCGAGCCGGACAAGGCGGGCGGACTGACCGAGCTGACCAAGGAAGTATTGCGGGCCTACAAGGATGAACTCTGCCAAAACTACGCCGCCGTCAGCGTTAACTCCATGCTGGCCGCTGTGAACGGATTTTTGGCCTTCCTGGGGTTGGGTCTGCGTCTCAAACAGCTGCGGATCCAGCACCAGACGTTTTGCGGACAGGAGGAAGAACTGAGCCGCGAAGAATACGGGCGGCTTTTGACAGCGGCGGCGAAAAAGAAGCAAAGCAACCTGAACCTGATCCTCCAAACGATCTGCGCCACGGGGATCCGCGTGGGGGAACTCGTCCACATCACCGTGGAGGCGGTCCGCGCCGGTCGAGCCGACGTCTTGAGCAAGGGCAAGGCCCGGCAAATACTCATTCCCGCCGATCTGCGCCGGCTCCTGCTGGAGCATATTGAACGGAAAAAGCTGACGACGGGCAGCATTTTCCTCACCCGCAGCGGGAAACCCGTGCATCGCAGCAATATCTGGCGCGGGATGAAAAACCTGAGCGAGGCGGCTGGGGTGGCGGCGGCCAAGCTGTTTCCCCATAATCTGCGCCGGCTATTCGCCCGCGTTTACTATGATATAGGAAAGGATCTCGCCCGGCTGGCCGATATCCTGGGGCACAGCGACGCCCGCACCACGCAGCTCTATGTCATGTCCAGCGGGCGGGAACATGAGCGGCAGCTGAACGGCATGGATCTGGTGGCGCGGAGCGCCTGAAACGGCGGGCGGAAGGACGAGGGGGACACAACAAAACAACATAATCCATATTATGTAGTACAATTATCCGGTAAAGAGCGGCGGGAAGCGGCTGCGCGACATATTTTGCCATAATTATAAGCAAAAACCTTGGAAATGTCAAGGATAATATTGGGAATAAGGCAAAAATTCAGATTTCGGACAGCGCTGAACAGACCGGCTTTTGTTTACTATTGCCCTAAATCAGCAAAAATTTTCTAAAGCCCCGGTTTATATTACTTTATTATACATATATAGTTTTAATTTCCAGGCAGGGGCGTTTAAGGCACGGGAGTCGCCAGATTAATTAACAACATAATATGGATTATGTGGTAAACAGAAAACCAGAACAGCCAGGCCGCGGTCTTGACTATGCCGCTAAAGCGGCAGTGCCTTCCGGGCTTGTCCCGGGATCCAACTCCCTTCCTTCCTCCCGTTATTCCCGGAATGACGGGTACGAGAGATGGATCTCGGGATAAACCCGGAATGGCGGCGCATAATTTGATCGGATACCTCTCACTTTATCTCCAATGTTCAAATAATATACAGAATCAAGGGATGCTTTCCGTGAAATCAGATGAAAGGGATGTGATGCGAAGATCCACTGAATTGAACTGTTGGAGAATGTTCGGCTACTTCATAAATAAGGAGGTGATGGCGGCGGTAAGCGACCGGTTTTATCTTTATCGTACCGCGAACTGTTAAGAAAAAGCGAGGTGAGTATTTTTTCGCGATGGTTACTCTTTATTTGTATTTTCAATGTCATCATGTTACTCCGATTATGATTTAAGGAGACGGATCATATGCATACTGCAAAAAAGAAAAAGTTTTTAAGCATATTACTCGCGCTTGCCCTGATATTTGTTACAGGTATAGGCGCGTCGGCGCTGGCGGATGAGCCTGTAAGTCCGATCAACGAGCCGGACGACGATTCTATTGCCGCCTTCGCCCTTGCTGCGCCTCCGGACCCGACAAGTTTCTATGAGGCGGTTGAAGCGGTAACGACCATCAATCCGATCACCTTAGAGCGCACCTGGACTGACGCCGACGCCTATGCGGCCAAGCAAACGGTCGTGGAGCAGCCGTTCCAGGGCTACTACTATCACAACTTCCCGGACACGGATGTGGTCGTGACCGCGGAGAAACCCGCCGCTCTCGCGGAGCTGGCGGACCGGGAGTTCCAGGTCTACATCCCCAAGCACGCGCCGCAGCGGACTTTTGTGAACGTGATCGCCGTACCGGACGGCGTGCAGGCGAATCAGTTCCTCTATGATCAGGGCTGGTTTGATATTGCGAATGAATATGGCGAGATATTAGTCATTCTTTTGCCAAACATTCAAAGCGCCGCGGTAAGCACTGCGCGCACCTGGGGCAGCCCCGCCGATGAGCAGATGTATCTCAACGCCGTTCTGGGCATGAACACCCGAGTCGACGCGAACGGCGATCAGGCCCATGCCGCAGGCGAGTACACTCACGGCATCTTCGGCACCCGCCAGCCTAATGTCTATCTTGCCGAGCAAAGCGGCGGCGGCACGACCACGCCGGTATCCTTCGCGGCGATCGGCAATATCTATATCCCGCTCTATTTTGTGGCCTACGGCGAGGCCTGCGCCCCCGTAGAAGCGCATACCTCCTACGTGCCGGAGAACGTCGTCGCCCAAGCCTTCATCAACGGCGCCAGCGCCGGCAGCGCCGTGCTGAATCAGTCGGCGGCGCGTATCCATGCCGGGCTCAACGACGGCAACTACTATATCGGCTATCCGGACGATGTGTTCCGGAAGCAGCTCCGGTCCATCGCCGAAAGCGACAGCCCCTACATGGGCGGGCACAAGGTGACCACAGACTTCATCACGAACAAGGATATCCCGGTGCCGACTCTGCTGGCGGGCAGCAGCGCCGCCGAACCGAGCCTGTCCTACTGGAAGTCGGTCAACCACACCGTGGCCACCGCGGACTCGAACGGAGTTTATCGGGAGCGGATCGACAACGGCGCTTGGGCGACCAGCTATACGAACGAAAATCTGAAAAAATGGAACCCCGGCGCCCAGTACGGCATCTCCAAGGTGCGGGCGACGAGCAACGCCAGCCCCAGCGCGGCGGAGATCCGGGAGTTCATGTACGAGTTCCAGCGCATGAACAACTTCACGGCTTACGCGGACAACCTCAGCTACCGGATGCCCTATCAGGAGCTGAACGTGACGGCGCGGGACGCCTATGACGCTTATATCACCTCCGGCGACACGCTGGCGGTGAAACCCTTTACCAGGGCGGACGGCAGCACCGGGCAGGTCGAGCTGCGGGTCCACGAACCTAAAGATATCACCATGCCAATTGCCGGCAAGAATGGCGACGGCACCTTCCACCTGGTCATGTTCGCTTATGAGGATCGGGACGTGGCGAGTGAGTCCGACGGCACGCTGGACGGCAGAGACGTCTACATTTATGTGCCGGACTCCGCGAAGGATAAGGACGCGGCGCCGGTGATCTATGGTATGCCGGGGACGCAAAACGGCTCCATCCAGTACTTCGCCCAGACTCAGTGGTGGACGACCGCCAACGAAGAAGGCTTCATCGTTGTGATCCACGGCCAGGACTATCAGAACCGCCCCGGTTCGAATGCCGCGAACAACAACAATCCCCAGGGGATCACCGACTCCGGCAACACCAACAACAGCAGCGCGAATTACTGGCGGTCGCTTAAAGAGCTGATCAAGTCCGGGGCGCTGGACATCGGCGCGGAGGTGGACTGGGGCAGGGTTTACGCCAGCGGTTACTCTCTGGGCGCCAATACGATAACCACCATGCTGATGTTCGGCAGCTATCCGCAGCACAAGGAGTTTGCCGCCTTGTTTGACCAATCAGCCGGCACGTTTACTCCCGGCGCTTCCGGCCCTGTCACCGGGGAGCTGATCCCTGTGATCCTTGACGCGGGCACTCCGGATATAGCGGCTCTCCACATGGAGCCCTGGGCAAACAACGTGGCGGACACGGGGACCGGCTCCAGCATCATGGTCGCCCCGGCTTCGCCCGCTTTGTATACCAACGTTCTGGCGATCACCGCCTTGAACGGCATCGGCTTCAGCTTCAACGCCACGGGCGATCTTGAGGCCAGCCGTCAAAGCTATATAGACAACCTGGAAGCTATCGGCGGGAGTTTCTACCAGAGCGGGCGTTTTGTCAACTCAGCCTTCAAGAACTGGCAGACATTTGAGCTGTTCAGGTTCACCCGCGTCCTCGGACGCGAACACAACCCCGTGCCTGAAGAAATGCGGCGCGGTTGGGAATACCTGAGCCGGTTCAGCATCGACCCGGTTACCGGGGATCGCTACTACAGCCCGTCCGCTTTTACAGTGGCGGGAGATAAAACCAAGATCCTCGCGGCCCAGCCCGCGACGATGACGGTCACCTTCGACGCCAACGGCGGCAGTTCCGCCACGCAGACCGTCGCCGTAAACGCTCCCGCCACGACAGTGAGCGCGCTCCCGTCCGCTCCGCTCAGAGGCGGCTATAGGTTTATGGGCTGGAACCGCGTGGCCAGCGGCGCCGGCGAGGCGTTTGACGCCAATACCGTCGTGCCCGGCGACATCACGGTCTATGCCCAATGGCGCTCGGTAACGCCTAACGGCGGCAGCAGCAGCGGCGCGGTTGTTCCGCCCGCTACTACACCTACGCCTACGCCCGGCAGCAGCGTCAGCAAAGCCGACCTCACCTATATCAGCGGCGCTAACCGGGTCGCCACCTCCGTGGCTATCGCTAAAAGCGGCTGGACCAGCGCCGGCACTGTCGTCCTCGCCCAGAGCCTTATCGACAGCCTTGCCGCGACCCCCTTGGCCTTCCAGAACAACGCTCCGATCCTTTTGACCACCGGTACTCTTGATCCGGCGGTACTGGCGGAGATCCAGGAATTGGGAGCCACAAAGGTCATCATCACCGGCGCTGTGAACCCGGAAGTTATCGCAGCCCTCAAAGCAGCCCTGCCGAACCTCCAGATCGAGCAGTCCACCGGCGCGAACCGCTTTGAGACCGTGGCCCTGCTGAACCAGCAGATCTCCGACCCGAAGGGAGTTTTCATCATCGGCTACGACGCCATCCCCGACGCGGTCTCTGTGGCCTCCTGGGCTGCCGCCAACGGCTTCCTCATCGAAGTGGCGCAGTCTGACGGCAGCTACACTCCAAGCGCCAAAGCCCAGGGGCTTACCGGCTATATCATCGGCGGCCCCGCCTT
>JAISAH010000088.1 GCA_031266805.1 Gracilibacteraceae bacterium | reverse complement strand
TTCCTGAACGCGACGGTTTTGCCTTTAATCCAGGGAGCCAGCCCAATGCTGTTCTTGGATTCCGGGACGAGCCCGGGACGAGCCGGGCCGGGGCGTAACCCCGATATAACCCCCTAATGCAGCGCGTAACCCCTGTTGAAAGCTTTGCTTTCAAGCTGTTTCCCGCGGGGCGTAACCCCGCTATTCCTGCCATAACCGCGTTTTTGGGGCATGGCCTTGCCCGCCGCGATTATGTGGGGGTATCCGGTGAAAAAAAAGTTTTACGGGCATAGAAAAAGAGAGGACATCGCCCTCTCCCGTGTTTATGCTGTATTTTATAACTACTCGCTCGCTATGACGATGCTGACAACCCGATTCACAGCGGCGTAGCTGTCGCGGCGCCCTATTTGCTCCGTGATAGGTAAAAAGTTTTACCGGCGCAAACTCTCCGCTTCCTCGCGGGTCAATCCGGTATCCTCGATCACTTCATCAATGTTTCTCATCTTCCTCTCCCCGACCGGCTTCGCGCTCCGCCAACCTGCGGATGATCATCAAATCCTCATTGAAGTGGGGCGGCAAATTTTCGGGAGAGTTCGTCGTCAGCGGCTTGGTGACAAAAATATACGCCAAGTAACAATAGCGCTTCAAGTCAACACGGATTGAAGCGCGGTTGTTCGCCGCCGTCAGATCGTCAAAACTTTTCTTGAATAGTCCATAAAAAGAATTGAACAATTATGCTTCAATATGTTATAATGCGAAGCGTGATTGTTCAAACGGAGGTGTGATGGCGCTGAACGATCGTGAAACAATCCAAACACTGCTTGAGGAAAGCAACGGCTTCATAACCGCCGCGCAGGTGACGGCGGCGGGGATACAGCGGCGGGCGCTTGGCGAGCTTGTGGCGGCGGGGCGCGTCTACCGCGCGGCGCGGGGCATATACGCCCTGCCGGAAACGTGGGAGGACGAGATGTTCTTCCTGCAATACCAATTTTCCAAAGGCGTGTTCTCAAATGAGACGGCGCTGTATCTGCACAGTCTTTCCGACCGGACTCCGATAAGCTACACGCTGACGTTCCCGCACGGCTACAACGCGGCTGGTCTCAAAGGGCATAACGCGAAAGCGAAATTTGTGACGCCCGAAATCTACGATTTGGGTATAACGGAAAAATCGTCGCCCTGCGGCAACCCGCTCCGCGTCTACGATGCGGAGCGGACGCTGTGCGATATAGTCAAGGGCAATAACGGCTGCGACATTCAGCTTGTAAACCGGGCGATGAAAGCCTATGCCGTCTCCAAAGAAAAAGATATAGCCAAGTTGGTCTCTTACGCCGAGCGTCTGCGCGTGAAACCTAAAATACTCAGATATATGGAGGTTCTGCTGTGATTACAAAAAACCCCATGCAGCTCAAGGCGTTCATCAAGAAAAAAGCGGAGGAAAAGCATATCTCCGCACAGCTTGTTATGCAAAACTATATGATGGAGCGGCTTCTTGAGCGCCTATCCCTCTCGCCCTACAAGCGAAACTTCATCCTGAAAGGCGGTTTCCTTATAGCCGCCATTGTCGGGCTTGACACCCGCGCCACGATGGACTTGGACACGACGATAAAAGGCTTCGACCTGACGCATGAGGCAATCCGCGGGATATTCGAGGAAGTTTGCGCCGTCAGGGTGGAAGATGACGTTACGTTTACGGTAATGCGGACTACCGACATTCGCGAGGGTGACGACTACCCCGGTCTGCGCGTCGTGCTGACGGCGAATTACCCGCCGCTCGCCGTGCCGCTGACCGTTGATGTGACCACGGGCGACAAAATCACGCCCGGCGAAGTGGAGTATTCATTCAAGCTGCTGTTTGACGACCGCAGCATATTGGTTCTTGCGTACAATCTTGAAACAATATTGGCGGAAAAGCTGGAAACCGTGTTGTCGCGCAACGTAGCGAACACCAGACCGAGGGATTTCTACGATATTCATATCCTTCATGCCTTACGCGGCAGAGAACTTGACGCAGCGACACTGAAACGGGCGCTTGACGAAACTGCCCGCAAGCGCGGCAGTCTGCCCGTCTTGGAGCGTTACCGTGAAATCGTGGAGAGCATACAGGCAAGCCTGCAGATGCAGGGCTTTTGGGAGAAATACCGCAAGGAGTTTGATTATGTGAAGGACATTTCCTTTGAGGACGCTTGCAATTCCGTACTGATGATTATGGATAAAGTGTCTTGAGAGTGATTGCTGTGGCGAAGAAAAAGAAGTTTTCATAGTTCCAGCCCGTCCTCATCTTCCTCTCCCCGACCGGCTTCGCGCTCCGCCGCCCTACGGATGATCATCAAATCCTCATTGAAATCTTTGGCGGTCGGGGTTTGCACGGCGGCGGCATATCCCCGCTTTTCGTACTTCGCGCAAAACTTCCGCGCCGCTTCCTGCCCATGGTTGCGGGGCAAACCGTCCGGGCCTTTGCCGCCCGTGTCGTTGTCGAGGGCAAAAATGATTTGCCGTATTTCAGGACGCTGCCCCAAATACCATTCCAGCGCCCTATCTGACAGGCAGCCAAGCGATATGCGGTGATCCCGCCTATAGTCGATCCCGCGCATTTGGCTGAGGGTGGCGTGGCTCATCAGGTCTATGGGCGATTCTAGGACATACAATCGGTTGGAACTCCCCTCCAGGGAAAAAGGATAAGTCTTATCCGAGTGATCCGCGTCGCCCTTATACGGTCTTTCAAGCGAAGTGCCGCGCTTGGCGCAGTATCGCGGGACTTTGTTTTCGTCATAGCCGACAAATACGCAGTTCCCGCGGCCGGCTTCCTGATAAAGCTTTTTTTCTTTTATCAGCTTCGACACGATTTCCGGCTCAATGCCTCGTCCGCTGCAAAGATACCAGTATACGCG
>JAISAH010000033.1 GCA_031266805.1 Gracilibacteraceae bacterium | reverse complement strand
CCGCGAGAGGTGAAAATCGGTCTCATGTTGCGGCAGCCGGACTTTGTCGCGTTGTCATATCCCGTACAACCGTAAAACGCTTCGTTTCCTTTCGTTCTTACCACCATATAGCCGTCTTTACACTGGTCGCATTTATAAACGTCATGCGGATGAGACCGGCTGTTGGTCATAAAATCACAGACTTCCGGCTCATTCGTGCATAAATACAGTTCCAGACCGTAATTTTTATTAAACTCATATTTGAGGGGATAGCCGCAACGCGGACAGCGCAGCCGGAACAAATCTACCGATTTCATGTTTACATTGGCAGAGTGCGGGATTTTGTGGTCGTTGATCAACTCGACGAGAAAACGCGACGGCCTTTTCTGCGGCGTAAGGATGTAAACCCGGTTTTTAGTGCGGGTAAGCGCGACATAGAAAAGCCGGCGTTCCTCGGCGAACGGCATGGAATTATCTTCAAAACGCACCAGTTTCATGATCGGGTCGTCTTCCAGCTGGCAGGGAAATCCAAATTTACCTTCAAACATATTCAATAAGATCACATTGTCAAAACCCAATCCCTTGGCGCTGTGCGCCGTCATAAAGGTGAGATCGGCCTGAGGAAATTTTTCACATTTAATGCGATTGCCGGGCAGATCCGTAAAAAGGCTCGTTCGGCAAATTTTATAGCTATCATAATTATATCTGCCGATCAGAAGGATAGAAGTTTTGCCGCCATATTCGTTTATTATTTGTTCGATCGTTTTTTCGGCCGCCGCCGCCATCGCGTAATCCGGCCTGAAGGTGTCGTCAAATTCGGTCAGGACGACAGGATTCGCAAGATGTTTTAAGGATACCAACCTCTTTTGAATTTGAGAAGTGTTTTTTTGCACAAAACCGCCGGCGATATCGATCAATTCTTGTGAATTGCGATAAGTATGTGTGATTTTCATCTCCACACCGCTGCCCATAAGCTCTAAAAAGCGGGTAAATAAACCGATTTCCGAACCGGAAAAGGCAAAGACGGATTGCCAGTCGTCTCCCACCGCGACGACTTTCGCCTTCGTTATTTCACTCAACCGTTTTGTCAGATTAAAGCGTTGGCGGGCGATATCCTGAAATTCATCAATGATGATGTACTTATAAGGCAATTCCAACTGCTGCCGCTCGATTTCCGCGAGATAAAAATGCGCGTCGTTGATCATATCTTCAAAATCGATGCGGTTTTGCGCAGCCAGCTGTTTTTGATAATATTCATAAACCGGCTCCGCGATTTCCAAAAACAAACGGGTTCGGGGATTGTCCGTTTTGGTTTTTAACACTTCAAAACCGCCCGCGTCATAGCCGCAGGTCTTAAATTGCCCAATAAATGTAATCAGGAACTGTACCATTTTGAAAACATACTTATCTTTGCTGGTGTTCACAATTTTCTGATATATTTCCGCGAAATCCCGTTCCTTAAGTATAAATCCCGCTTTTTGCAGCGTTTCTTTCAAATGCTCAGAAAGAGGGCGTTTGTCTTTATACCAGGCCCACGTTTCCAGCAAGGTCGTCCCCATTTGCCGGTGGAGCTTGCGTTTGTCCCTGACGGCGGACGAATAGGCGGCGATTTCCCGCGGCGTAAGAACGTAACTGTAACCGCTTTCGCTGATGGCATAATGCTCTAAATAGGCCGTATGTTCCCCCTGCCGGATGATAAAGTCCGGCGTGTATTTTTTCTTCGCCCTCGGGATGGCGTGGGCATAAACAGGCTCATATTCATAATCCAGCCCATTGAGATACAGAAAATTGGCGATTTGCGCCTCCTGCACCGAACGGAGATATTCGCCTGTCAATGTGCGCATAGCGCGCCCGCGCTGGGCGGCCACCCGCTTGACATACTCGCCCGCGCCGCTTTTCAGGGTTTCATAATCCTGCGACGCTTTGGCCAGATGAAATTGATTAAGATTATCATAGTTCATCGCGTCAGCCGGCAGATCAAAATAGTAACCGAGGAAAAGCAGGACTTTTCGCAAAAATTTCCGGTCGTGAAAAATCTCTTTTTCCAGCATCGTAAAAATAATATTATAGGCGGAGTAATTCACTTCCGGCGGGATGTCGCTGAATTTGCGGACTATATCATAGGCAAACTTGTGAAAGGTGCAAATCTGCGCCGGAATGCGCAGTCCTTTGTTAATGCGCTCCTTGAGTTCGTCTATCGCTTTGTTCGTGTATGAGATCACGATGATGTCTTCCGGCGGGATATGTTTTTTCTCTACCAAATACTTCGTTTTCGCGGCCATGGTGGTGGTTTTCCCCGCTCCCGCCCCCGCGATCAAGAGGCAGTAGTCGTCGTCTGTCACGACCGCGCGCCGCTGTTCTTCATCCAGATGGATATTCGGATCGATGTCATGCAGCAGATGGTCAAAATAGTCCCGATCCTGTTCTACGATACGGTCGACATATCGCGCGTTATGGCTCTCCGCGTCCTGGGTCAGCGTTTCGCAGCGGCGCAGACAAGCGTCGACCATTCCCATATCGACGGCAAACCGGGGCGCGTTTTTCCGGCAGTAATCATAAGCCGATTTTTCAGAAAGCTGTTTTGCCCATGTCGCGAAAGACGCTTGCAATCCCGATAACTCCCGGGCCGTAATATAATGTCCCTCGGCGAACAGGGTTTGGTAACTGTGGTCAAAAGAAATCAACACATTGCGCAGCGCCGGCAGATCGGGATTTTCCGCGGCGCCGGCGGGACTGTTTAAGGCGGCGGGCAGGTTGAAATATTTTGCGGGCAGACCGCAATGCGGACAAATTTCCGCCCGGTCGGATACTTTATTGTTACAGTCGGGACATAATATCAGCGGCATGCCATATCTTCCTCACAAGAGACTTTACGCTGGCGAATAAAAAATGAACTCCGACAATCATGAGACCATCAAAGTTCCTTCAATTCAATAGTGGTGACCCGTACGGGATTCGAACCCGTGTTACCGCCGTGAGAGGGCGGTGTCTTAGGCCGCTTGACCAACGGGCCGTGAAATTACGTTTATTATTATACCGCGTCTTTGTTTGCATGTCCAGCGTTTTTACGTTTTTTTACGGCAGCGGATCAAATCGTTGGGCGTGATCGAATCGCTTTTCTCCGTGAACAGGCGATCCATTTTAGCTTTGACCCGCGCTTTGCGGCGCGCCGCCGCGTCCGCGTCCAAGACATAGCCTTTTGACGGATCGGCGGTCAAGCAGTCTCCCTCGACCGCCTGCGCCGGGATCTCGCTTCTGCGAACATGGACCATCCGCCGGTTTTCATCCTCGCAGACAGCGAAATCCCCTTCAAACCTGTCGATAATGAGCAATATGCTAAACCGGAAGTCCGATCAAGCCGCGCAGGCCGGCCAGTCCGTCTTCAAAATTCACGCCGAACCGGTTGTCCGTGCCGGCTATTTTCGTGCGTTTCAGACTGTCCACCGTAAAGCGCACCGCCGCTTCGCTGGCTATAGCCAAGGGTTTTCCATGCAGGAGCGCGGCGGTCAGCACGCTGGCGAACACGTCGCCGGTGCCGTGGTACATGGGGTCTACGCGGTTCAGACCGCTAAAAGCCACTTCGCCCGTCCCGGCGTCATAACTGGCGGCGCCCAGCATGTTCGGGCCTTCCGTCCGGGTGACGCCGGTAAGTACGACGCGCCTAGGCCCCAGCGCCGCCAAACGGCGCAGCATCATCTCGATCTCGTCGCGGGTGAAAGGGCCGGGATTATAGGGGATATCCAAAAGCAGCGCGGCTTCTGTCAGGTTGGGGACGATAACATCCGCCAAAGCGCAGAGTTTCCGCATACCGCTCGGAAAATCCGCCGGAAAAATCGAATAGAGTTTGCCGTCGTCCGCCATCACCGGATCGACGACAATCAGCGCCCCCTCTTTGCGCCAGAGTTCAAAGACCTCGGCCACTATGTCGATCTGTTCAAACGAGCCGAGGAATCCGGTGTAAACGGCGTCAAACCCCAGACCGAGTTCACGCCAGTGTTTGGCGATCGGCAGAATGTCCTCGGTCAGATCCCGGTAGGTGAACCCCGTAAAACCGCCCGTATGAGTCGAAAGCACCGCCGTCGGGATGACCGCCGTTTCAATGCCCGCCGCCGAAAGGATCGGCAGGGCTACCGTGAGGGAGCAGCGGCCAAAGCAGGAAATGTCGTGAATAGCCAGCGCTCTTTTTTGGGCCTGTGTCATTTTTTTACCTCCACTTCAAACTGAACTCGGAGAAAACTCTTTTTCCCCTTTTTCAAAACAACTTCCGTCCCGGCGGCGGCGTCGATCACGGCGTCTTCCGTTTGCACGCGCCCGTCATTCACCGAGACGCCCCCCTGACTAATCAGCCGGCGGGCTTCGCCGCGCGAAGGCAGGAAACCGCTTTCCGTCAGCAATTCCACAATGCCGATCTGGCCCGCCGGGACCCGAAGGACCGCGGTGGGCATGTCCGCCGCCGTTCCTGTCCCGCCGTACAGCGCCTGAAGGGCCTGAACGGTTTTATCCGCTTCCGCCGCGCCATGCACGAGTTTCGTGATCTCGTAGGCCATGCGCCGCTTGGCCGCCACGGCGTCTTCCCGGCAGAGACGCTCCGCCTCCGCCGTTTCCATGTCCGTGAACAGCTTGAGCAGCATTTCCGTGTCGCTGTCGTCCACATTGTAGAAGTATTGAAAGAAATCAAAAACCGCCGTTTTTTCCCGCGCCACCCAGAGCGTCCCCTGCTCGGTCTTGCCCATTTTTTTGCCGTCCCGCGTCATCAGGAGCGGACAAGTCAAACCGCGCAGCACGTCGCTTTCCGCTTCCCGGCCGCCGGCGCCGAACCGCATCTTGCGGCCGAGATTGACCCCGGCCACTATATTGCCCCATTGATCGCTGCCGCCGATTTGCAAAGTGCAGCCGTAGTTTTCGTACAGATGGACAAAATCGTAAGCCTGCATGAGCATATAGCCCATTTCCAGAAAAGTCAGTCCTCCCTCGGCAAGGCGTTTGGCGTACGCGTCGGCCGCCAGCATGACGCTGACGTTAAAATGCATTCCCACCCGGCGCAGGAACTCAATATATGAAAACGAGTCCGTCCAGTCGGCGTTGTTGACGATGAGAGCGGCATTGTCTCCCTCCGTGCGGACAAACCGCCGCGCCAGCGCCGTCACTTCGGCGATATTGAGCGCGACCCGCTCTCTGTCCATCATTTGCCGCATATCGCTTTTGCCGCTGGGATCGCCTACCATGGCGGTAGCGCCGCCCACGAGCAGAATGCCGCGATGCCCGGCCTCCTGCAGACGGCGGAACAGCATCAGCGCGAAGAAATGCCCGATATGCAAACTGTCCGCGGTCGGGTCGATCCCCAGATAAAAAGTCAGCGGGCCGTTGTTCACCGCTTGCCGCACGGCTTCCTCGTGGGTACACTGATATATATAACCCCGCTCACGCAAGGTTTCAAAAAGGTTTTCCCGCATGATCCCTCCCGGCAGTCTCGTATCTGAAACGGAAGACAGAAGAATGGATTCCGGCATAAAGCCGGAATGACGGGGTGCAGCTTGTGTAAGCGGCGTTGCGACTTAGATTAGCACAGTTTTCCCTTGTTGTCAAATCTCGACCTCTCCCTCAAAAGCCTGCTCCGCGCTGCCGACCATGACGACGGCGCCGCCTTCTTCATAGCGCACGACCAGTTCGCCTCCCGGCAGTTTGACCGTTATATCCTCACCGCGCCGGCAATAGCCGTTTCCCACCGCGGCGACGGCGGCCGCGCAAGCCCCGGTGCCGCAGGCCCATGTTTCCCCGCTGCCCCTCTCCCAGACGCGCATCTGCAAAACGCGCTCGTTTATGACCTGCACGAATTCGGTGTTCACGCGCTGAGGAAAAGCGGCGTGATATTCAAACAGCGGCCCCCAATGCGCCAGATCAAAATCGCCGATACGCAGGCCGGGGTTCAGCCGGTCGAACACGACGCAATGCGGGTTGCCGAGGGAAAGACAGGTCACGGCAAACTCGCGCCCGTCCACGGAAAGCGGCTGCCCGATAACGCGTTCCGGCGCCGCCGCCGACCACGGCGCGAATAAGTCGCCGTGCGGAGTGAAAGCGTCCGGCAGCGCCGGGATCCGGGCCGGGGCAAACTCCGGCCGGCCCATATCCACGCAGGCGTACCGCACCTCCCCGTTTTGGGTGAACAGCTCCAGGCTTTTCACCCCGCTCGTCGTCTCGACCAGCATCCGCATTTTTTTCACCAGATCCTTATCCCAGAGGTACTTGCCGGCGCAGCACAGGCCGTTGCCGCTCATCAGGCCCTCGCTGCCGTCCTGATTGAACATGCGGATGACCGCGTCCGCCTCCGGCAGGGCGGAAGGGCCGATGAGGATGATGCCGTCACAGCCCACGCCGCGGCGGCGATCGGACAGGCGGACGCTGAGACCGGCCGGATTGGGGGGCGCTCCGTCCTTGACATGGAAAAACAGGTAATCATTGCCGCAGCTCTGCATTTTCGTAAATTTCAGGCGCTCTTTGCCGCGCTTATGATTCACGTCCACCAATTCAATGCTGTGAGCGGAGTAGCGGCTGCGCAAACAATCGGCCAGCGCGCTCGCCGTATCGAGGGAAGTCAGGCAGGGCACGCTGCGCTCGACGGCTTTCCGCCTGATTTGTACGCTGTCCCGCTCCGGCAGGCGGCCTTTGGACGAGGTGGAAATGACATAGTCTATCTTGCCGCTTTCGATCAGAGTCAGCGCCTGCCAGCTTTTTTCCCGCCCCGCCGCGCCGTCGCCGGTTTCGTGGATCTTCGCCGTCGCCGTCACTTTGAGACCGGCGGCGCGCAACACCTTCGCCGTGCCGGCCGTCGCGTAAATGGTGAACTCCAGTTCATGGAATTTTTTGGCAATAGCGGCGATTTCCGGTTTGTCGGAATCCCGCACCGTGATAAAAACGCCGCCCCGTTTCGTCATCCGGTAACCGGCGGCGACGAGCCCTTTATACAGCGCTTCTTCCAAAGTCGTGGCCAGGCCGAGTACTTCTCCCGTCGATTTCATCTCCGGCCCGAGATGGGTGTCCACATTGCTCAATTTTTCGAAGGAAAAAACAGGCACCTTGACCGCCACGTAGGCCCCGGCCGGACGCAGCCCCGCGCCATAGCCCATAGCGGACAGTTTTTCCCCGAGCATGGCCCGCACGGCCAGCTCCACCATCGGCACGTCCGTCACTTTGCTCAGGTAGGGGATGGTGCGCGAGGAGCGCGGGTTGACTTCGATGACGTATAACTCGCCGCCGCTGATTACATACTGAATATTGACCAGACCCAGCGTGTTCAGGGACAGGGCCAGACGGCGCGTCGTGTCCTCGATGACGCGCGCCATGTCGTCGCGCAGATTCCAAGGCGGGTAAACGGCGATGGAGTCGCCGGAATGAACGCCGCTGCGCTCGATATGCTCCATGACGCCGGGGATGAGGATATCCTCGCCGTCGCAGATCGCGTCCACTTCCACCTCGACACCGGCCAGATACTGGTCGATCAGGACCGGTTTTTCCGGACTTTGGGCGAGAATGATCTCCATATATTCCCGCACGTCCGCTTCATTGTAAGCGATGATCATGTTTTGCCCGCCCAGCACGTAAGACGGACGGAGTAAAACGGGAAACCCCAGCTTCCGCGCCGCTTGCAGCGCGGAAGGCAAAGAGAGGGCGGTGAAACCGCGGGGCCGTTTTATCCCAAGTTTTTCCAGCAAAGCCTCGAAACGAGCCCTATCCTCCGCTTCGTCGATCGAGGCGGCCGACGTGCCGAGAATAGGCACTCCCCGTGCGTCGAGGCTATGCGTCAGTTTGATGGCGGTCTGGCCGCCGAAAGCGACGACGACAGCGGCGGGGCGTTCCGTGGCGATGATATGGCCGACGTCTTCCGGGGTCAGCGGCTCGAAATACAGGCGGTCGGCCGTGTCGAAATCAGTGGACACGGTCTCCGGATTGTTGTTCACGATCACCACGTCATAGCCCGCTTTTTTCAAGGCCCAGACACAGTGGACGGACGCGTAGTCGAATTCTATGCCCTGGCCGATGCGGATGGGGCCGGAACCGAAAACGACGACAGTTTTCCGGGCGTCGCCCCGGCGGGCGGCGATGATCTCCGCCGCTTCGTTTTCCTCGTCAAAAGAGGCGTAAAAATACGGGGTTTCCGCGGCGAACTCACCGCCGCAGGTGTCCACCATCTTATAGCCAGCCGGCAGAGGGTTTTCCGGGCGGCGGCCCGTCATCTCCGTCAGCGTCTGATCCGGATAGCCGCACAACTTCGCCTCCAGGTAGAGAGCCGGCGTCAGGCCCTCCGCCGTCAAGGCGGCTTCCAGCCGGGCCAGCCGGGCGATTTTGCTCAGGAACCACTTGTCGATTTGCGTTACGGCGTGTACTTCTTCCAGGGAGACGCCGCGGGCCAGGGCGGCGAACACCGTGAAAAGGCGCTGATCGTCGCAATGGGTAAGCGCCGCTCGCAGTTCCGCCTCCGGCAAGGCGAAGAGGGCGGGCAGGCGCAGAGAAGAAAGCGATATTTCCGCGCCGCGCACCGCTTTCATCAGCGCTTCCTCAAAACTGGCCCCGATAGCCATCACTTCGCCCGTCGCTTTCATCTGCGTGCCCAGCGTGCGGCTGCCGTAAATGAATTTGTCGAAAGGCCATTTCGGCAATTTGACGACCACATAATCGAGCGCCGGCTCAAAACAGGCGTAAGTGCTGCCGGTCACGGCGTTCTTTATCTCGTCCAGCCTGTAGCCGAGGGCTATTTTCGTCGCCACTTTGGCGATCGGGTAACCGGTGGCTTTGGAGGCCAGCGCCGAGGAGCGGGAGACCCGCGGGTTGACTTCGATGACCGCGTAGCGGAAACTGTGGGGATGCAGAGCGAATTGACAGTTGCAGCCGCCTTCGACTTCCAGGGCGGCGATGATGTCCAAAGCGGCGGAACGCAGCATTTGGTATTCTTTGTCAGAGAGGGTGAGGGCGGGGGCGACGACGATGCTATCGCCGGTGTGGACGCCCACGGGGTCGAGGTTTTCCATGCTGCAGACCGTGACGGCGTTGCCCGCGGCGTCGCGCATGACTTCAAACTCGATTTCTTTCCAGCCGGCCACAGATTTTTCGATCAGCACCTGGCCGATCGGCGAAAGCCGGAGCCCGTTCGCCGCGATCTCGCGCAGTTCGCGTTCGCCGGTCGCCATGCCGCCGCCGCTGCCGCCAAGCGTGAAAGCCGGGCGCACGATGAGCGGATAGCCGGTCTCCGCCGCGAAAGCCACGGCCGCCTCCGCGTCGCTCACAACGCGGGAAGGGACGACGGGCTGGCCGATGGCGATCATCGTGTCCTTGAATATTTGCCGGTCCTCGGCTTTGTCGATCGTTTCCGGCCCCGCGCCGAGCAGACGGACGCCGCGTTCAGCCAGAAAACCCTCTTTGGCGAGCCGCATGGACAAAGTGAGGGCGGTTTGTCCGCCCAAAGCGGAGAGGATGCTGTCGGGACGCTGGATGTCGATGATGCGTTTCAACACTTCGACGGTCAGCGGTTCGATGTAAATATGGTCGGCCATCGCCTTGTCCGTCATGATGGTGGCCGGATTGGAATTGACGAGGATCACTTCCAGCCCTTCTTCTTTCAGGGCGCGGCAAGCCTGGGTCCCGGCGTAATCGAATTCCGCCGCCTGACCGATGACTATCGGGCCGGAACCGATGAGCAAAACCCGGCGGATGGATTTATCGCGCGGCATCGCTCAGCCTCCTTTCCGCATCAGCGTCAGAAAACGGTCAAATAAAAAGCCCGTATCCAACGGGCCGGCGGCGGCTTCCGGGTGGAACTGGACGGAAAAGGCCGGCATGTCGTCATAGTCGACGCCCTCGCAAGTTCCGTCGTTCACATTGAGAAAAGAGACGCGGGCGGCGGGGGGCAGCGTCTCGCTGACCACGGCGTAACCGTGGTTCTGACTGGTGATGTAAACGCGGCCCGTGGGCAGATGGCGGGCCGGCTGATTAGCGCCGCGGTGGCCGTATTTGAGTTTGACGGTATCGGCCCCCCGGCTTAACGCCAAAAGCTGATGGCCGAGACAGATGCCGAAAGTAGGGATGGCGTCCGCGGCCAATTCCCGCAAAGCCGCGATGATTTCCACGTTTTCCGCCGGGTCGCCCGGCCCGTTCGTCAGCATGATCCCGTCCGGCCGCAAAGCCCGGACGCGGGCGGCGCTCGTATGGCCGGGCACGGTCAGCACCCGGCAGCCGCGTTTCAGGAGTTCGCGGCGGATGTTTTCTTTGGCGCCGAGATCCCATAGCACGACCAAAGGGCCGGAGCGCGCGCCCTCGGCCGCGGCCGCGGTTTCCGTTTCGGCCCGGCTGGTGACGGCCTCTACGGCGCCCGTGACGCGGAATTCCCGCAAAGCCGCCCATTCCGCTTCGGGCAGCTCCGGGCGGTTGGCGACGCGCGCGTTCATGACGCCGTATTCGCGGACGATGCGCGTCAGGGCGCGCGTATCGACGCCATAGAGACCGATAACGCCGTTTTTTTGCAAAAAAGTGTCAAGATCGCCCTCGCTCCGAAAATTAGAAGGCTCTTGACACCATTCCCGCACAATGTACGCCTGCAAGGCAAATCCGCCGCTTTCCAGATCCTGGGGTATGACGCCGTAATTGCCGATCAGGGGAAATGTCTGAATGACTATCTGTCCGTAATAGCTGGGGTCGGTCAAAGTTTCCAGATAACCCGTCATCGCCGTGGTGAACACCAGTTCTCCCGTTATTTCCCCGGCCGCGCCGAAGCGCTTGCCGCGGAAGACCTTTCCGGTGGACAGGATAAGAAATATCGCGTCGTCCATTTGAACCCCCTCCTCGTAATCCAGTACATTTTACCATAAGTAGGCGCTGCCGCACAAGGATATTTTCACGCGGGGGGCGGAGGGGTCTGCGATATATTTTTAGGAAAAATATTTTTTCGAAAAAAGGGCCGAAGTGACAACCTCGGTTGTCACTTTTTCTCTCCGAGGCGCAAACCTAAAACCCTTGATTTCACAGGGATACAGCCGTCGCGACGACGCGAAAATTTACATATATTGTAATTTTTCGCGGGAGATAATTTGGTTAGCGTAGGGTATTGACGTGCTTTGAAAATCATGTTAGGATAGCGCCAAGGGATATGGCAATGTAACACTTTATCTAAACTGTTACATAACCGTCAAGATGCTGAGTTTATCGGGGCTGCGGGCCTCGATTTTTTTGTTTTTCAGCACCCGGATCATGTCGCAGCCGCTTGGGAAAGCCTGACGGATTGGGCGTTTCAGCCATTATGTAACATTTTAGATAAAAAGTTACATTCGGCTTGGAGGTCCGGAGGCTTCGAGGGGCTACCTTACCCCCTCCGCCCGCAGGGCGCGCCCTGCGGGCGCCTCCCCTTGAAAGGGGAGGTGCCGCGAAGCGGCGGAGGGGTCTCCGGGGGTGACGCGGCGGACGCGGAAATTATTCTCGGTTTTGTCCGACAAAAACGCAGGCGGGAAGGAGTGATTTGTCTCTTAGGCTCATGGTTAGCGTAAACTAATTGATTGGTGTGACTGTCTCGCAATAATTTTATGGAGGGTATCATGAAATCCATCGGAAGAAAAAGGGTCCTCGCCTCTGTATTGGCCGTACTCATGCTGTTTTCCGTACTCCCGGCCGCGATAGTTTTCGCGGACCCGTATGAGGGCGGCAAGTATTACGACGGGGTTTACAGCGGCACCGGTCTGGGACATATTAGTCATGACGTCGGCGTACCGCTTTCTCTGGACGTGACAATTGAAAGCGACGTTATCACCGGCATATATGTCACCGACCGGGTCGGGCAGACTGATTCCTATTGGAACACGGTTGACCCGGCACTCCTGAACAGGATCATCGCGGAGCAGTCGGCGGAGGTGGATGCCATATCCGGCGCGACCCAGAGCAGCAACGGCATCTTGGATGCAGTCGAAGCCGCCTTGCGCAAGGCAAACGCCCTGCCGTTGATCGAAACCGGGACGCATGAGGATGTGGACGCGGCCATCTGGCACATATCTCAGGATCGCGACTCCATGATGGCGACGCTGCTCGCGCCAAAAGCCGATCTGGAGATCACGGCAGACGGCAAGGCCTATGCGTACCTGAAATTCGTGCCGACCGTAATCGCAAACGTCGCCATAAACGGCGACGCTGTAAAAAGCGTGACTTCGCGCATTAACGGAACGACTTATGAGGAAACGGCGACATTGGTTTCATCCGCGCCGGAGGAAACCGTCTTCCGGGTGCGCGTGTACAATGTGCTGGAACCGACCTTCATTGACGTGTTCCATACGGGTATGAGCGAGGAGGGCGGTACGAACGAGGTGCGCCTCAAGCTGCAGCTGGCCGGCCTGATACCGGACATGGACGTGGGCGGCGAGATCATTGCCCCCGGCGACGGCGATTTTGACGGCGACGGCGTGCCGAACCTGCGGGACTACTATCCGCGCAACCCTCAGAAAAACTTTGACGCCGCTCTGCAGACGGTAAAGGGCAACAGCATCCCCGTCCAGCCGGCCCGCACTTTGGCCGCGCCCGCAGTGACCCAGCAGGATTTGGACGGACTGAAGTGGAATACAAACGTCCGCTTGCAGACAGACGCTTTCTCCGTGCGCGTTCCGACCGCTTTGGTGGACGCGGCGCTGGCGCGGTATCCTGAGGCGGGCCTGAATTTCCGAATTGATGAAGCGGATGGCGAAACCTTAGCGGCGATGGAAACCGCTGCCGCCGCCCTGTCCGTGGGGAACGCCGTGAAAGGATTCACTATAGGCATTGACCGCGTCGCGGCGGAGGAAGGGGATGCCGGCGGGCCGCTGGTGAGCCTCGGCGGGGAGTTTATGCTGACCGCCGCGCTTACAGAGGCGGAAACCGACGCACTGAAGGATTTCCACTACAACGCGATTTATTACTATGACCGGGACCGTGGCGCGTTGGAGCAAGTGGACGCCTTTTTCATACTGGACAGCCGGCAGTTTAGTGTTTTCGCCGGGCGCGCGGGTATGTATCTCATCACGACACGTCCGGTCGACGGTCTGCCCGAACTCAACTGGGTGGAGACGTTTGGCGGCGCGGGCGGCGAAAACTTCACCTTGATATCTGAGACAAGCGATGGAGGCTTTGTCGTTTATGGCACCGCGACGTCCACCGACGGCGATATGGCAGGGCAACCGCCCGGCGGATCCAAACCAACGGTGATCAAATATGACGCGGCGGCGCGCATTGAGTGGGTGTTTTCGACAGAGACGCGATGGACCGCGCTTGATTTAAAGGAATCGGAGTCAGGCGGGTATTTGGTGGCCGGCAGAACAAACATTGCCACGGGCATGTTTGCGGGGTTGAATAAGGGAGGTATGGACGCCTTTGTCCTCAAGCTCTCGGCGGACGGTGAGCTTGAGTGGCTGAAAAACTTCGGCAGCACACGCACTGACGAATTCAACTCTCTGATTTTGGAAAACGGCGGATTCATCGCTTTTGGTTCATTCGGCGCGACCGACGGCGATATGGCGCAACTCCAGTCAAATGGGGATATTGACGGTTTTTATGTTGAATTTGACGCGGACGGCGTCGTGGTCAGCATGGGCGCTTGGGGCGGCGACAAGGCTGACACCGTGGCGAAGGCGGTCAGCGCGGAGGAAGGCGGATACCTGATTGCGGGAACCAGCGGTTCCGGCGGCAGCGACTTCAACGGCTTGGGACATGGCGGCAATGACGCCTACTTGCTCAAGTTGTCGGACGGCGGCGCGGTCGAGTGGGTAAAGACGTTTGGCGGAACGGCTGCGGATACCGCCGTAAGTCTCACGCCGCTGGGCGGGGGCGAATACCTGCTGGGCATGTACTATAGGTCTATTGACGGGATGTTTTACGGCAAAAACATGGGCGGCCAGAGCATAGGCTTAATTAAGGTCAACTCAAGCGGCGAAAGGCTGTGGATGTCAGGCTTGAGCGATCAAAGCACGGACATGCTCCTTGACGTGGAACGGGACGCGGACGGCGGCGTTGTGGTTCTTTTCCGCTCTACTGTTTCCAGCGTCGCCGCGCCGGTAAACTGCGATTACGCTGATTTGTTTTATGAGCCGGAATGGCGCAACGGCGGAACGGCTTTGGCGAGACTGGACGCGGCCAGCGGCAAAATCCTGTACAAGGCTCTTTACAGAGGATCAAACGCGAACGATCAACTGGCGGATTTTCTTACGACGGATGACGGGGGCATTTTGGCGGTGGGTCGCAACACCTACAATGCCGCAGCTCCAGGAATATTCTCCGGCCTTAACCATTCCGCCGCCGCAAGCTCCTTGGACGGTGCCATAGTCAAGTTCGGCGGCGAGCCGGCCAAAACGGAGAGGGGCGCTTTGGGCGCGCTGAACGAAGCGGCGGCCCTGCTGGATGAGGCAGGGCGCGACGAGGCAGACTGGACAACGTTCACGGCCGTGCGGACTAAGGCTGAGGCTGCTTTAGCCAATGCTTACGCGACACAGAAGGGCATTGACGCGGCCTATGACGAGCTGGCGGCGGCCTTCGAGCTTTTGGGCGAACAGCCGCCGCTCTACACCGCGGCCCTGACGGCCAAGATCGCGGAAGCCAAAGTGATCCAAGCGGATGATTACACGAGCGAGAGTTATCAGGCTCTGCAAACCGCTATCGCCGCGGCGGAAGCCGTGCTGGCGAATGCAGAGACCACTCAGGCGGAAGTGAACGATCAGGTCACGGCGCTGAAAGCCGCCGTCGCCGCTCTGGCGAACCTGCCGGCGGACACTGCGGCCCTGACAGCCAAGCTCGCGGAAGCCAAAGCGATCCAAGCGGATGATTACACGAGCGAAAGCTATCAGGCCCTGCAAACCGCTATCGCCGCCGCGGAAGCCGTGCTGGCGAACGGCGGCGCCACTCAGGCGGAAGTGGACGATCAGGTCACGGCGCTGGCCGCGGCCGTCTCCGCCCTAGAAACCAAACCGGCTGAACCGACCGGCATCGCGGCGCTGGAGGCGGCTCTGACCGCGGCTCGGGAAGCGACCGGCGCGGACAGCGAAACTAATTCTCAGGCGGCGCTGACCGCGGCTATCAGCGCAGCCGAAGCAGCCTTGGCCTTACAGGGGCTGACGCCGGCGCAGGCGGACAAACAAACCGCCGCCCTCAAAGCGGCTCTGGAGGCTCTGATAGCGGAAGACGCCTTGCAGCCCCGCTCGGACGCCGTGCCGGCGGGCGAATACTCGTTTGCCGGACGGACGAATGTGCGCAGCTACAGTGATCCCAGTAATAACTCCATGGCTGACGGCGCCGTCAGTCACGCCGATTCGCAAATAGTGACCGACGTGAACGGAAACATGGAACTGCTGCTGACCATGAAACCGCTGACCATAGGCTCCCTCGAGGGTTATCTGGAAACGCTGGCCCGGACAGGCGAAAACGGGAAAACCACTCCCGCCACAGTTCACACCTGGTATGCGGCGGACGAATTAGGCGGTCCCTATCCCCGGACTCTGAGCATCCCGGTGACGATAGGCGAAGCGGAGATCGTGATCGAGGTTTTTGTCCCGATCATGGACGCGATAACTCCGGGCGCGGGAACCCAGCCGGCGCGCCTGCGCCTGAACTGGGAGGGCTTCACTTTGCCGGACGGCAGTGAGGAAACCGCGGACACGGGCGGCCTGGAAGCGGCTGTGACCGCGGTCGGCGAACTGAACGCCGATGATTTCAGTCCGGAGTCTTTCGCCGCTCTCGCCGCCTCAGTCGCGGCGGGCGAATATTTAATCGAAAGCAACGCGGCACTCACCGTTTCCCAGGATATGGTAAACAAGCGGACGGCGGCGATTCTGGCGGCAATAGAAGCTCTGCTGCCGGCGGACGTTCCCCCCGCACCGCCCGCGTCTCCCGTTGAAACCCCGACAAGCGCCCCGATAGCGGTCACGCCGGATGATATCATCATGGGCGATAACGGCGCTCCGGCCGCCGCGGTCACGGCGGACGAGGGTTTTATCACAGGCGCGGTGCAAGAAGCCATGGATAATAACACCACGACTTTGGAAATCAGCGTGACTTTACCTGCTGAGAATCAGCCGGGCGGCCCGGCGGAAGTCGGCGCGGTCTATGTGGCCCTGCCGCCGGCGGCGCTTGAGATTTTACTCGAAGAACTGGCTAACGAAGACAGCAGCCTGGCAAATATTACCATCGCCTCGCCGGTGGGCAGTATCAGCTTTGATCTGGCGGCGCTCGGCTCCCTGAGCAAGCAGGCGGGCGCGGATAGAGCCGTAAACGTCGTAGTCGAACGCGCGGCATTAGAAGATCTGCCGTCCTCCCTGCCGGCGACCGCCCGGGACGCCCAGGCTTACGACCTGCGCGTTTACTATGTAGGCGGCGACACCGATATAGTGCCGATACAGAATTTCGGCGGCAGTCGTCTCAGGATCTCTTTGCCATACGCGCTGCCGAACGATAAGGATCCGGGCGATGTCAACGTCAGAGTCTGGTATGTGGACGGAACGGACAGCGAATCCATGGATGACGCGGCTTACATCCCGGATGACAGGAGAGTGACATTTTCAACCACCCATCTCTCCTATTACGCGGTCGGCTATGAAGAAACGGTGATCACGCCGAACCCGCCGGCCGGAAAACCCTCGCCGAACGGGGGCAGCGGTCTGGCGGTTGTCGCGGGGCCGGAAGCAGCCGCGCCGATCACGGTGAGCAAAGCCAGCCTCAGCTATATCAGCGGCGCGGATCGCGTGCAGACTTCTGTCGCCATCTCCCGTCAGGGCTGGACGAGCGCCGAGACCGTGATTCTCGCTCCCGGCGGGCAAAATAACCTGATCGACGCGCTGGCCGTCGCGCCGCTGGCCGGCCAGGAAAAAGCCCCGATCCTCCTCAGTACCGGCAGTCTCGACCCCGCTGTGGTCGCGGAGATCCAGCGCCTGGGCGCGAAGAAGGTCTACGCCGTGGGCGCGGTCAGCCAGACGGCCATTGAAGCGCTGGAAGCGCTGCCCGGTCTCACAGTTGAGACTTTACGCGGGGCCAGCCGTTTTGAGACGGCGGAACTGGTGGGCGCGAAACTGACGGCCCCGAAAGGCACGTTCATCGTCGGTTATAACGCTATCGCCGACGCCGTCAGCGCGGCTTCATTCGCCGCCGCTAACGGCTACGCTATCCAGATCGCCAGCCCGGACGGATGGCTCGCGCGACCGCTGCCAGTGGCAGATGCAGGGAGCGCGACCATCGGCAGTATCAGGGAGTCCGGCGCGCAACCCGATAGCGCAAAGGGACGCGCGTCGGACGACCACGATACAACGAGGGTGAACCCCGAATTCTCAGATTTGCCGGTCTATATCCTGGGCGGCCCGACGCTGCTGCGCGACGTGCCTGGGGCCACAAGGCTCTACGGCGCGACGCGCTATGAGACGAACAAGGCCGTCCGCGACGCCCTGAACATTGAGTACACGAATATTTACACGGCGGACGGGAATACTCTGGTGGACGCCCTGACCGGCTCCGCCCTCGCCGCCCAGACCAAGGCCGCCATCGTCCTCCTGCCGGGGAACGATCCCGCGGGCGCGGATTTCGGGGCCATCACCCCGGAGACCAAGCTCTACGCCTTCGGCGGATAGACGCGCGACCGCGCCAAAGCGAAACAGGGAGCGCGGCTATCGGCAGGAACACACCGCCATGAGAACACCTGAAAGTGACAACTTATGTATGGCGGTGATGTTCCAAC
>JAISAH010000149.1 GCA_031266805.1 Gracilibacteraceae bacterium | reverse complement strand
ATTATTATTAGAACAAATAAAGATATTGAGACAATTGCCCTTATATTGATTTTTTTTGTTTTTTCCATGATTCTATATCTCCTTTTATAAACATTGGTTCTTTATAATACACTTTATTTTTTTTCTTTTCAACTCATTTTCAAAAATTTTCAAGAAATTTTAGGACAAATGGCGCATAACTCCCGTATAGACGAACCTTTTTCGTCTGTGCCAAAACGCCTTGAGCCCTTGCCTGTTCTAGGTTTTACGGTTGTTTCTATCCAAAATGCGAACTCGGATTCCGTGATTTTTCTATCCAAAATGCGAACCTACAGTTTATCCAGCTTTGTCATTGGCGGCAGCTTCTTTACGTCGAAACGCTCCCGCGACACGTCGCGCAGATTCCCCCACTCCCCACCTCCCCCACTCCATTCTCCCCAACTCTCAACTCTCAACTCTCCTCTCTCAACTCTCCACTCCCCCAACCCCCGGCAGCAGCAGGGCGAAACGGGAACCGATCCCCGCCCGGCTCGTAACTTCGATGGCGCCGCCGTGCTGCTCCGCGATCCAGCGCGCGATGGAAAGCCCCAGCCCGGCCCCGCCGGTGGCGCCGGTACGGGAAGCGTCCGCGCGGAAAAAACGGTCGAACACATGCGGCAGAGCTTCGGTGGGTATGCCCGGCCCTTCGTCCGATACGGCCAGAAACGCCGTGACGCCGCCGCCGTCCCTGCGCGCGCCGGCGCTGAGCGTGATATGACCGCCGACCGGCGTGTATTTCATGCTGTTGTCGATGACGACGCGCAGCAATTGTTTGATCAGACCGGTATCGCCCAGCACGGCGGGCGCCGGCCGCCAATCGGCGCTGTAGCGGTGGGCGGGGTCGATCATTTCCACTTCCCGCAGCACTTCCGCTCCAATATCTTCCAGCCGCAGCGGCTTCATCTCCGGCTGGATGGAGTCGCTGTCGCCGCGGGCCAGGAACAGGAGCTGGTTTACCAATTCTTTCATCGCTTCCGCTTCCGTCTTGATCGCCTGCACCGACTCGCGCAGAGTGGCCGGATCCTCCGCGCCCCAGCGGGTCAGCAGATTGGCGTAGCCGTAGATGACGGCGATGGGCGTGCGCAGCTCGTGGGAGGCGTCGGAAACAAAGCGGATCTGCGAGCGGTAGGAGGCGTCCAGCCGTTCCAGCATTTCGTTTACGGATTGCACCAGCGGGCGGAGATCTTCGCTGAATCCGCTCAGAGGCACCCGCTCTCGCAGATCGTCGCCGCTGATAGCGGAAAGAGCGCCGGCGATGGCCTTCAGGCCCTCCGCCCCTCCGGCCCCGGCGGAAAGCGCCTGGGCGTAATCACTCAGTTCACGCAGCGGACGGAGGACGGCGGCGATATCCCGCTGATTGCGGATGGCGACGGAGACGAACATCAGTATCTGCCAGACGATGGCAATGCTCATCATCACGCAGCCGGCCTGGAGAAAACGGCCGGCCGCGACCGAGTAAAGCGCGAATCCTCCCTGGCAGGGAAAATAAAAACGGTAGGATAAACCGTCCAGTTGGCGCCAGAAATCGCCGCCGCCGCTAAAAGACAAATCCCGCCAGGCCGGCGCATTGAACAGCTTGTCCAGCCAGATGATCTGGCGGGCGGCGGCGGGCGCCTCCGCCACCAAAACCGCCGTACAGCCGGGACCGGCCGGCATGGGCTCCACTCCCGGCGTCAGACCGGCCCTCTGATATTCCGCCGCGCCCCATTCCGCGTAAAGGAAGACTAAGGCGACGCCCAAAGCGAGGAGGAAAGCGTCGAACAGCAGGAAGGCGCTGAGCTGGCGCGATACGAGTTTGGTATTCAAGCGGCGGGTCAGGGATTTTTCCCGCGGCAGGCTGATCTTCTCCGTCTTTTCCGGCATCAGTTTTCGTCCGTCAGCCGGTAACCGACGCCGCGCACGGTTTGGATAAGGCGGACGCCGATTTTTTCATCTATTTTGCCGCGCAAAAAGCGGATATAGACGTCGACCGTGTTGGCCCCGCCCGGGTATTCATAGCCCCAGACCCGCTCCAGCAAAGTGTCGCGGGAAAGGACCAGCCCCTTGTTTTGCATGAGATAATGCAAAAGCTCAAATTCCCGGTTGGTCAACTCCACCGCGGCGCCGCTTACCTTCACTTCGTGCCGGGCCGGGTCGAGCGTGAGCGGGCCGGCGGACAGCATTCCCTCGCCCGGCTGCCGGCGCGGGGCCTGTTTGCGCAGGGCGGCCCGGATCCGGGCCAGCAATTCCTCGATGGCAAAAGGCTTCGTTATGTAGTCGTCCGCGCCCGCGTCCAAGCCGGCCACTTTATCGACGACCGCGTCCCGCGCCGTCAGCAGGATGACGGGGACGTCGGAGTTTTTGCGCAGCCGGCGCAGGACTTCCAGACCGGAAAGACCGGGCAGCATGATGTCCAGCAAAATGAGATCCACGTCTTTTTCCGCCAGAGCGAGACCGCTCAGCCCGTCCGCGGCCTTGAGCACGGTATAACCCTCATGGCAGAGCTCCAGCTCCGCCATGCGGGCCATTTTTTCTTCATCTTCAATGAGCAGAATTTTCTCCATCCCGTGTCCCGTCGTCCCCATTCACAGAGCGTTTTATGCTTTCGGCCGCGTTCGATACTTTGTCCATCGCCCCGTTGATCGTCTCCCGCTCCAGGTCCGGCCCGCGGAAGCGATAGCGGAACCCGAAGAACAAGGCGACGGCCAGGACCGGCACGACCACCCAGAAAGAAAAGACGAGGACGATGATCAGCAGATTCACGGGCATGACCACGACCTGATTGCCGCCCCGCCAAGCCTCAAAATGATTGATGTTGCCTTTGCGAAAAAGTTCCCGCGCCTTTTGCCAAAGACGGCGGAACCAACCGGCGCGGCGCTCGCGCTCATAGCGCCGCTGAAATTCGCACCTCTCCCAGGCCTGACCCGCCGCGGCGTATTGCTGATCCGTGCGGTAGCTGCCGCCGCCGGGCCGCGCTTTGCCCTGGGCTTCAAGGGCGATGAGCGCCTCCAGCAGATTGCCTCCCGCTTGCTCCAGCGCCGCCTTGGCTTCGCGAAAACTGACGTCGGCGTGTTCCTGCAATTTTTTTACTTGCTCCATCGTGATTTCCATTTTATGAGATTTCCCCTTTCCGGCGCTTTTTTCCCGCCGGAGATATGGTAACACGCGCTGATTAAAGCGCAATGGAGCATGGATTAGCCGTTTATTAAACTTGGATGAAAAAACGTGGACATTTTTTTAATATTCCGGTTCCAGCAAACCGTAATCCCCGTCCCGCCGGCGGTAGACGACGCAAATCTTCTCCGTGTCCATATCTAAAAATACATAAAAACTGTGGCTGAGCAGATTCATCTGCATCAGAGCTTCCTCCGCCGACATGGGACGCGCGGGGAATTTTTTCACCCGCACGACGTTGTCGTCTTTGTCGTCTTCCCCTTCGTCCGGTTTTACCAGTCCCGCCGCGATATCATGGGCGAGCTGGGCTTCTTCCCACTGAGCCTTGCCGCGCTTGCGGTCGATGCGCTTGCGGTATTTCATCATCTGGCGTTCCAGTTTTTCCACCACAAGATCAATGGAGGTGAACATGTCGACCGTCGCTTCTTCCCCGCGCAGAATAAAACCGCTCAGGGGCGCGGTGACTTCCACCTTCTGGCGCTCGCGCTCCGCGGAAAGCACCACATGGATATCGGAAAAATCATCAGAAAATTTAGATAACTTGCCCACGCGTTTTTGCGCGTACTCTTTCAAAGCCTCGCTTACTTTGAATTGTTTGCCCCGAACCAATACGTTCATAGGTCAACCCCCTCCGTCGCGTCACCGGCCGCGCCGAGTGCCGCCGATGATCATGATAGCGCCGCTTTTTTATTTTCAACCGCGCCGCGTTATAATATTCCCCCAATTCAGGCTGATTTCCTGCCGAAGCCGTGGAAAAGTTATACACATCAGGTTGTGGACAATGTGTAAAAAACGGGAGGAGTGCTTGTTTCCCGCCTTACCCCCTGTGGATAAGCGCGCGCCGGGGATATTTCAACATCAATACTCGTTTGACAACAAAAAATCCGCGGCGTGCATGGTTTTGATCCCCTCGTGGTTCCCGCCCGCGAATTCATCCGCGCGAAGCACATACTTCGGGTAATTGTCGCGGATGGATAGAAGCCGCCCGTACTCGCGTTCCGCGGTTTCCGTCTTATCAATCCGCTGCGCGATTTGGATATACAGCTTGCCGCCTTGCCGGGTCGCCACAAAATCGATCTCGCTGCCCGGCAATTGTCCGATATTGACCTCATATCCGCGCCGCAGCAGCTCTAGATAGACGATGTTCTCCAGCATATGTATATCCCAGTACGCTGTAACGCATGGCGGGGTCGCACACGAAGAATTTCTCCTGCGTTTTCAAAATCTCTTTCCCCTGAATGTCGTAACGGGAACAGCGGTGCAGGAGAAACGCCCCCTCCAGCTTGCTCAAATAGTTATAGACCGTTTCATTGTCGATGGCGCGGTTTTCGTTTTTGAGATATTTAGAAACGGCGGCGGCGGAAAAAGTCCGGCCGATGTTGTCGAGCGCAAAACGGACGATCCGTTCCAACTGGTCTACCTTGCGGATTTGGCTGCGTTTCACGATGTCGGTAAAAACCGTGGAATTGTAAATATCTTTGACTATCGTATAGGCTTCGTCCGCGGAATACTCTTGCAGATGGATCGCCGGGAAGCCGCCGAAGCGCAAATACCGCGCGAACTCGGCATGAAGATTGCCGGCGGTCCCGTATTCTTGGCGAAAGATCAAATATTCGGCAAAGGACAGCGGAAACACGCGAAATTGGACATAACGCCCGGTGAGATAGGTCGAAATCTCCGAAGACATCATGCGGGAGTTCGAGCCGGTCACATAGACGTCCGCGTCAAAATCGGTCATAAACGAATTGACGGCTTTCTCCCAATCCTTGACTTCCTGCACTTCGTCCAGAAGCAAGTAGGTCTTGCCGTCTGGGGAAAGCCGGCGTTTTATCTCGTCATAAAGGCGTTTCGCCGTTTTGATCTCCTCATGTGCAAGGGAATCAAAATTGTACGCGATGATCCTCTCCTCGGCGACCCCGCGTTCACGCAGGTCGTCCGCCAGCATTTTCAATATAGTGGACTTGCCGGAACGCCTGACGCCGGAGAGGATCTTGACAAAGGGCGCGTCGATATACGCCATGATCTTCTCTACATAGGCAGGTCTTAAAATCACGCCGGTCACCTCCTTGCCAACACTATACCGCAAGGCGGCGCGCGCGTCAAGGTTATTGCGATTATAACCATATAAACATGGCATCCACGCCGTCATTCCTGGCGGAGCGTCGAGGACGCCGCTCTTTCGCGGAGGGGAATGGATTCCGGCATGAAGCGGGAATGATGCACCCGATGCCTCGAACACCGTTGTATTTTGGGTAAAATCGGCGTATACTATCAACAGTCCCTAAAAGTGAGTGAGGAGAGGACATGGACACTTTTTTTTATAATCTGGCCTTGCATTTGCCGGCTATAATCATCGCTTTCAGCGTACACGAGTACGCCCACGCCCGCGCCGCTTTCGCGCTCGGCGACGACACGGCGGCGCGGATGGGCCGTCTGACTCTTTCGCCTGTGGCTCATATCGACCCTGTCGGGCTGCTGCTCATCATCGCCTTCGGTTTTGGCTGGGCCAAACCGGTGCCGGTCAACCCCACGAATTTTCGCCGGGAAGTAAATATGCGCCGCGGCATGATGCTGACCTCCGCCGCCGGCCCGGCGGCCAATCTCCTGATGGCGCTCGCGGGCTGCGTAGCGCTCCGTTTTTCTTTGCCCGCGTTCTCCATGGACGGATTGCCGTCCATTCTGGCGGAGATGCTGTATTATTTTGTCTACCTGAATATTCTGCTCATGGTGTTCAATCTGCTGCCGGTGCCGCCGCTGGACGGATTCCGCGTCCTGTCCGGATTTTTGCCGAGCAGCGCGGACAGGCTGATCGATTTCCTTGAGCGCAACGGTTGGCTGTTCCTCGTGCTGCTGCTGGTGACGGATCTGCCCAAATATGTTATTTCACCCATCATTAATCTCGTGGCCAATATCATCATGAACGCTATCGTACTCAGTTAGGGACTGTTTATTTCCAAACAGTCCCTTATTAGGGCGCTGGAATTCCGTCAGGCGGGAGCGGTAGCGCCGCGGGGTGAACTGGGCCTGCAGGCGGGGATTGCGCCGTTCGCCGATGGTGATATGCTCGAAATACTCCTGCCAGAGAGTTTGAAACCGGCGTTCATCTTCGCCGGGGCGCAGCGGTTCCGCGCGGCGGAATGGAGTCTGGAACGCTTCCTGCCCGTTCCAGATCAGGGCCATATCCCGCCCGGTGTCGTGTATCATAAAATTTTCCCCCGCTAGGCGGTCGGAAAAATGATCGGCCAGCAAGGCCAGGATATTGTGATCGGGCGCGATAGCCGCGTAAAGGAATCGCCCCATATCCTGGAAACGGACAAAACCGAGAAAACGCCCTAATTCCGTATCCACGCGGTCACTGGCTGTCTCCAGCGCCAGAACTTCCGGCAGCGAGCGGCAGGCGGTCAGGCGCGGACCGCGCCGGAAAGCGAGTATTACATAGTTCAGGATGATGTTTTCCTTGCGCGGCGTTTCGGAAAGAAAAGCGTAATAGATTTTGCGCGGGGTGAGCCGGGGAGTTTTGCGAATCAGCGCCTCATAGACCCGGTCAGCCCGCTCCGGCTGAGTGACGACGGCGCGCGCCCCGTGCAGCAGCGAGGGCTGATAAAGTCTCTCCGGATAAACGCCGGCGGCTTTTTCCTCATAATAATGCGCGAAAACACAGGTCAGCAGGCCGTCGAAGGTTTCGTCGTAAAGATAATCGATCATCAGGACGCCTCTAAAAACTCACTCATAACTCGCCCCGTCAAAGAGGGACGGTTGCCAGACGACCGGCGGCGGAGCCAGGCGGCCGCGCAAGGTTTCCGGGTTGAGCGGCGCGTCGCCCCGGTATACGCCGCGGCAGGTGATGAAGTATTTGGCCCGCTTCAGCACCACGCCGATCTTGCCCAGGTCGTCGTACTTCAAGGCGCAAACCCGGCGCTGACGGATTATGCGCTGAGCGGAGACGACGCCGATGCCGGGCACGCGCAGCAGCATCTCCATAGGGGCCCGGTTGATTTCCAGCGGGAAAAAACTCAGATGCCGCAGGGCCCAGATGATTTTAGGATCAAGCTCCGTGTCCAGATTAGGCTGGGCGTCGTCCAGCAGCTCCCCCGCCTTGAACCCGTAAAACCGCAGAAGCCAATCGGCCTGGTAAAGGCGGTGTTCGCGTTTCAGCGGCGGCATACTGCTCAGGGCGGGCAGGAGGGGATTGTCGTGCAAGGGCACATAGGCGGAAAAATAAACCCGCTTTAGGGCGAAACGGCCGTATAAGGTCTCCGACGCCTTCAGCAAAGTCAGGTCGCTGTCCGGCGTCGCGCCCACGATGAATTGCGTGGACTGCCCCGCCGGCACAAATTTGGGCGCGGAGCGGAAACGGCGGCGCTCGTCGCGGTTGACGGCGCTTTCCTCATAAATCTGCCGCACCGGCGCCAGCAGAGCGGGCATCTGTTTTTGCGGCGCCAGGAGGGACAGGCTGCGGATGGACGGCAATTCCAGATTCACGCTGACGCGGTCCGCCAGAAGCCCCACCCGGGTGATGAGGGCGGGATCGGCGCCGGGGATGGCCTTGATATGGATGTAGCCGAAAAATTTATGCTCCCGGCGCAGCAACCGGACGGCCTCAATGATATTCTCCATGGTGTGATCCGGGCTTTTTTCGATCGCGGAACTCAAAAACAAACCTTCTATATAATTGCGCCGGTAAAACTCTATCGTCAAATCCGCGATCTCCCGCGGCGTAAAAGAGGCGCGCGGCGTGTCGCTCCCGGCGCGGCAGGCGCAATAGACGCAGTCGTTGACGCATTTGTTCGTAAAAAGAACTTTGAGCAAAGCGACGCACCGCCCGTCCGCCGCCCAGGTGTGGCAGACGCCGTAACCCTTGGCGTTGCCGAGACCGCCGCCGTTACGCCGGGTCACGCCGCTGGAGGCGCAGGACACGTCGTATTTGGCCGCGCCGGCCAGGATTTGCAGTTTTTCCATCAGATCAGGCGAATGTAACACATTCAACTTAAGTCACTCCCAGTCACTCCCATGCCGCCAGTATATCACAGCCGCCGGACAAATGCAAACATTTGTTCGCAAAACATCCCGAGTTTGCCACTTGAGACAGCCGCATAATCCATTTTATTGGTACACGCCCTACGAAAAATTATTGAAAAACAGCCATTTCGGCTGTTTTTTGCTTGACAGACCAAGCACAATATAGTATGATAGTATAGTAGTCATATCCCCATATAAGGAGGAAATAACACCTTGTTTATCGACGTTTTCAAAAACAACGGCAAGGACTATCTCCGCCTCGCCGAGTCCCTGAGGGTGCTGAACGAAAAAGGCGCTAAAGTAGCCCGAAAAACTGTGGTAAAGAACATCGGCCCCTTGGAGAAGTTCGACGACGGACAGCCGGAATACCTGGAGCGGCTGCGAAGATCATTCAAGGCGGGCATCCCGCTGATATTAGAGCTCCAGCCGTACTGCACAAAGGTCCAGCCCAGGGAAAAGTACACCTTCACCTTCGAGGAGGGCAGCCCAGAGTGCTTCGGCAACGCCAAGCTGTTCTCCCACGTCCTCCTTGAGCGCATACTTGAAGAGCTCGGGCTGAGGGATTTTTTCGGCTCCTACAAAGGCTTCACCAAAATCCAGTTCGACCTCTACGGGCACGCCAAGCTACAAATCTTCGGCCGGCTGCTGGCCCCTGCCTCAAAGATCGCCTCCACCCGCCAGAATGACGACTACTACGAGCCGATCCTAACGGAGTTCAACCCCTACAACGCCTACGACACCCTGGACTTCATTGCCAAGCACGAGGGCAAGATAATACGCAGGATGAACACAAACCTCGTTAAAAAGGCTAGGCGACGTCCTGAGATCATCTACTACGACGTCACAAACTTCTACTTCGAGATTGAGAGACCTGACGACGACAAGATAGGAGAGGATGGCGAGTCCGTCGTAAAGGGTTTCAGAAAGTTCGGCGTCTGCAAGGAAGAAAGGCGCCTTCCGATTGTCCAGATGGGACTCTTCATGGACGACTCCGGCATCCCCATAGCCATAGAGTCCTTTCCCGGCAACACCCTCGACCACCTGACGATGCGGGACGCGCTGAAAAAAAACATCGACGGCGCCAGCTTCTCCCGCTTCATCCTGATTGGCGACCGCGGGATCTGCATATACCCGAACCTGCTCCATCTGCTCGGCACGGGGAACGGGTACATCGTCGCAAAAAGCATCCTGAAAAGCACCGCCGACGAGCGCTCCTGGGTCTACTCGCCTGACGGGTATGTCCACGAGGGTGAGAACTTCAAATACAAGAGCCGCATCGTCAGCAAGGAGGCGAAGGATGAGCAAGGGCTCACGCACAGGATCAACGAGAAGGTGGTAGTCTACTGGAGCGAGAAGTTTGCGAAGCGCCAGATGGCGGAAAACAAGTCGTTCTTGGAGTTCGTCCAAAAGCTCATAGAGTCCCCGAGCAACTTTCGGGTCACCAAGACGCAGGCAAAGAGCCTGCGCAGGTTCATGGGAAAGAATGTTGTTAATGTCAAGACAGGTGAGGTGTTTGACTCGCATGAGCTGCTGGCGTTACTTGACCTGGATAAGATCAGGCAATACAAGGAAAACATGGGATACTACCAGCTTGTCTCATCCGAGCTGGACATGGATCCCAAGGAGATAATAGACAAATACCACGGTCTGTCGCAGATCGAGGACCAGTTCAAGGTCATGAAAAGCGCGTTGGACACGAGGCCTGTTTTCGTGAGAAGCGAGGGGCACATCAGGGCGCACCTACTGATCTGCCTCATTGCGCTGACCATGATGAGGGTCATCCAAAAAAGGATAGTGGACTCCGGGCTCCAGCCGACGGCCGAGGACAAGCACGTACACTGGACCGCGGGCATCTCAGCTGAGCGCGTGCAGGAGGCTTTGAATAGGTGGCAGGTCGAAAAACTCCCTGGCGACTACTACAGGTTTTTGAACGTTGAGAATCCAGATCTGAAGCTGATTCTTGATGCCTTTGGCATAGAGATACCATATAAGATGTACAGGAGGGGGGATCTGAAAAGCATCAAGACCAACACCAAGATTTTCCTTGGGTTTGACGGCTAAAACGGTTTTTTACCCCAAAATATGAACTTTCCAGGGATTAAGGAGAATCTGCTGGTACTATACGAGGAGGGCGGAGAATTGAGTAAAACCACTGCGGCAGCAAAAGAGGCCTGGAATGCTGCGCATTATACTCAGGTGAAAATCTCAGTGAAACCGGAGATCGCGGCTGCCTTTAAGAGCGCTTGCGCGGCTGGAGGAGCGTCTATGGCCGGCGTCTTAAGCCGCTGCATGAGCGAGTATGCGGGGATAGCGGTAAAATTAGCCGCTTTGCCGGTGGAGACCAGACCTAACCGCCGCCAAGCCGTCAGAAAGATTGCCCAGTTGATCAAGGAGATTTGCGACGCGGAAGAGGGTTACAAGAACCGGATCCCGCAGAATTTGGCGGAATCAGAGCGTTACATGAACGCGGAAGAGAGTGTATCCAAGCTCGAGGAGGCGGTAGAGGCGTTGGCGGAGGCCTATTAAAATGCGGCGAGTATACTGGTGCCATTATCAACTATTTGAACATCGTAGGTCGCATACTGGTACCATTTATCCCCACTTGAACCACACGGATCGCATACTGGTACTATTTGTGATCATTCGGGCATACGAAGCATCTACTAGTAGCTAGCGGGAGTTTCAGTAAAAAGGCAATCAAAAAGCCGTGAAAGCAACGACCAAGCCACTTTCACGGCTTGAAACTTGTAGTAACAATTGCTAAATCATCTGCACGGCATCCCATAATAATTGAGTGGCGGCGTCGTCAATTTTCTCGATAATCGTCTCCGTCCGAAT
>JAISAH010000130.1 GCA_031266805.1 Gracilibacteraceae bacterium | reverse complement strand
CAGATCAACGCGGCTATCGGCAACCAGACCTTTGAGAACAGCATGTTCGTCATCAAGGATTCCATTATCCAGCTTGGCAACTTCCGGGCTGCCAATCCGAAGATCTTCGTCATCAATCCCCAGGCGGTGAAACTGCTTACCGAGCAAGGCTGGGACAAGATCAAATTCCGGGACGCTGTGATCGACATGTGCAAGCGGCGAGTGGGCGATGTGAAACGCACAGGCGGTTTGTCTGTAACTTACAAAAACCATTGGAGCAAGGTGGCGGATCCGGATGACGACGAGTCATTGGTACCGGCCATGATGCCCGGCCAAGGTCTGCAGATTTTAGTATCCGGCGGTTGGGGCTCGGCTTCCAGTCAGTGCCTGTGGATCGACAGCGTGCATGGGACGCCGAATACCAGAAAGATCAATTGGCAGTGGGGTTGAAGACAGTAACAGGCGGGGTATTGATATGGGAAAACTGATTTCGATTGAAGACGCTGTCGCTCTCATTTCTGATGGGGCGCGCATTATGTTCGGCGGTTTTATGGGCTGCGGCAACGCGCATAAAATTATTGACGCCTTGAGCAAGAGCGGTAAAAGCGGTTTTACAATGATCGGCAACGACGCGGCAATGCCAGGCGGGCCGCTGGGCGAGGAATACTACGGGGTGGCCAAGCTCGTCCATAATCGCCAGATCAAGCGCCTAATCGCGTCGCATGTGGGCCTCAATCCGGAAGTCGCCCGGCAGATGAGCGAAGGATCCTTAGACTTGGATCTCATTCCTCAAGGTTCGCTGGTTGAGATGATTCGCGCCGGCGGCGCGGGCTTGGGCGGTGTTTTGACGCCGACTGGGGTTGGCACTGTCGTTCAGAATAAGTCGGAATATGTCGAATTGGTTCAGGAGATCGGCGGAAAGTCCTATTTGCTCATGAAGCCGCTCCGCGCGGATTTTGCGATAATCAGTGGCCATCAAGCCGACGTTAATGGTAATATTTGGTATAAAGGGACGACCCGCAATTTCAATATGGTTATGGCTACCGCGGCGGATGTGGTCATTGCCGAAGCGGATCATATTGTGGAGATCGGGGGGATAGAGCCGGAGAACGTCATGACGTCGGGCGTATTCGTGGATTATATCGTGGACGGAGGTCGGATGTGATGGACAAGGATATGATCAAAGGCTATATTGCCGCGCGAGTCGCCAAAGAGCTGAAAGACGGGGATGTCGTCAATCTCGGCATCGGCCTGCCGACTATGGTCCCGGATTATCTTCCCGCAGACGTGCATGTGATTCTGCAATCGGAAAACGGGATCATCGGCGTGGGCGTCACCGGCGCCGCCGGCAGCGAGCCGCTGTATGTGGTTGACGCCGGCGGCAGGCCTTCCGCCGTCGCTCCTGGCGGCTGCTTCATTGATTCGTCCGTCTCGTTTTCTCTCATTCGCGGCGGCCATGTTGACGCCACAGTACTCGGCGCGCTTGAAGTCGATGAACACGGCAATATCGCTAATTGGATCGTTCCGGGCAAGATGGTTCCCGGCATGGGCGGCGCGATGGATCTGGTGGTGGGCGCCAAAAAAGTCATTGTCGCGATGGAACACACGCAGAAAGGCGCGCCAAAAATACTGAAACAATGCCGCTTGCCTTTGACCGCCGTGGGAGTCGTGACGTTGATCATCACAGAAATGGCTGTCATTGAAGTGGCGGAGCAAGGCCTGATCTTAACTGAGATCAACCCGGACTTTACTGTTGAGGAAGTTCGGGCGGTCACGGAAGCGTCTCTGATTGTCAGTGCCGGTTTGAAAACGATGGAGTCCTGAGGGCGGACATCAGATTAGTTGAGGGTGAATATGCAGAGTGTTTATATAGTCAATGGCTGCCGTACAGCGATCGGCAGTTTTGGCGGAGCGCTGAAAGACACGCCAGTGGTCGATCTGGGCGCGGCTGTCGTCAGGGAGACTCTGACTCGAAGCGGTGTTAAACCGGAGCAAGTTGATGAAGTGATTATGGGATGCGTGCTGACGGCGGGATTGGGGCAGAATGTGGCAAGGCAGATAGCCATAAAGGCCGGGCTTTCTGTCGGAACCCCGGCGTTTACCGTGGGCATGGTTTGCGGTTCAGGTATGAAAAGCTTGATCGAAGGCGCCCGCGCTATCGGGGCGGGCGACGCGGATATTATTGTTGCCGGCGGGGCGGAAAATATGTCAGCGTCGCCATATGTTGCTCCCTCGTATCGCTGGGGCGCCCGCATGGGTTTGAGTACGCTGGTCGACACGATGATCCAGGATGGGTTGACGGACGCGTTTCATGATTACCATATGGGGATCACGGCGGAGAATATTTGTGATGAGTGGGGGATCAGCCGCGAGGAGCTGGACGCTTTTGCTCTTTCTTCGCAGCAGAAGACGGCTGCCGCCCAGTCTGCGGGCCTGTTCGACGCGGAGATCGTGGCGATCCCGGTGAAGGTAAAAAAAGAATCAGTAAACTTCAAAGTCGATGAGTTTCCCAGACCGGACCCAAGCGCAGCCAGTCTCGCCAGACTCAAACCGGCGTTCATGCCGGACGGCGGCCGTGTGACCGCCGGCAACGCTTCCGGTCTCAATGACGGCGCCGCCGCTATGTTGATCGCCTCAGAAGCAGCTGTGCAAAAGTATAACCTAAGGCCTATGGCCAAGCTTATCAGCTGGGGGCAGAGCGGCGTTGATCCCCGTGTTATGGGCATCGGGCCTGTATCGGCTACCAAAAATGCTCTGAAAAAAGCAGGCCGCGGTATTGACGATATGGATCTGATCGAAGCGAATGAGGCTTTCGCCGCGCAGTCAGTCGCAGTCGCCCGGGACCTTGGCTTCGACATGACCAAGGTCAATGTGAACGGCGGCGCGGTGGCTTTGGGTCATCCTATCGGCTGCTCGGGAGCGCGCATTATTGTAACATTGCTGTATGAGATGGCGCGCCGTCCTGAGAGTCGCCTCGGTCTCGCTACTTTATGCATCGGCGGCGGGATGGGGACCACAGTTATCGTGGAAAAAATGACAGGTTGATCATTTCACGGAACAGGAGAAATACCAATGAGTCTGTCATGGGAAAAGGAATACAAAGAAAAGCTGAAAACGCCGCAGGAAGCGGCGAAAGCTGTCAAAAGCGGCGACATCGTGTATATTGGCTGTTCTTCGAGTATTGCCTACACATTATCAGAGGCGCTTAGCGCGCGTGAGAACGAAGTGGAAAATGTTACCATAGCTTGTTTTATGGTGACTCACCCCAACTCTCTCTTTAGCGGGAAGAACCCAAGAGCTTTCAAATGCCTCACGTTTTTTATGGGTCCGTCTGAACGCCAGATGCAGAAACGCGGGCTCGCGGATTATACGAGCCTGTCCTACAGTGAGGTTGATATTTTTTGCAAGCGGACAGCGCCGGCGGATGTAGCTTTTTTACATGTTTCTTCCCCGGATGAGAGCGGCTATATGAGTTTCGGCTCTGCCGGAGTATCAATGCACACTTTTGTCAGAGAAGCGGCCAAATCCATTGTCCTGCAGGTCAACAGGCAAATGCCGTATGTGTACGGCGAGCAAAACCTGATCCATGTCTCTGAAGCGGACGCAATCGTCGAAGTCGACGAGGATATGCCGGGACTTGAGACGAGTATCCCGATAGACGAGGTGATGCAGAGTATTTCTAATTACTTGCTGGAGCAAATATCCGACGGCGCCTGCATCCAGTTGGGAACAGGCGGAGTCGCCACTGCTGTGGGCTACGGGTTAAAAAAGAAAAACGACTTGGGAATCCATTCGGAAATGATCTCAGATTCTTTGATGGAACTCATGCAAATGGGAATTGTGAACAATTCACGCAAACAGTATCTGCCGCATAAAACGGTAACCAGTTTTGCCTTGGGGTCAAAAGACCTGTACCGGTTCCTTGATCACAATCCCGACGTGTACTTTATGCCGTCGCTTCTTGTCAATGATCCTGCGGTCATAGCCAGGAACGACAACATGATCTCCATCAATACGGCCATGGCGATTGACATCTTAGGCCAGGTCTGCGCGGACAATATCGCCGGGCGGCAGCACAGCGCAATCGGAGGTCAGGTTGATTTTGTCCGCGGCGCCCAACTGTCGAAAGGAGGAAAATCGTTTATTGCCATCGCTTCGACTTATGAGACCAAGAACGGGCGATCAAGCCGCATCGTCACGCATCTGCCGCCTGGATCGGCTGTAACCACATCCCGCTCCGATGTGCAATATGTTGCTACAGAGTTCGGTTGCGTTAATCTGAAACCCCTGAGTATGCAAGGCCGTATCCGGGCAATGATCAGCTTGGCGCATCCTGATTTTCGCGACATGCTCACAGATGAGGCCAAAGCAGCCGGCGTCTATTGAACGACCGAGCGACATTAAAAAAGGGGAGGCCCTCAATGAGAAAAATCCTGATGTCCCTATGCTTCCTTTGTGCCTGTCTCATGGCTGCCGCCGGTTGCAGTTCGCCTGCTAATGCGCCTTCATCGGCGCCTTCGGATTCGGTGCCGGCCGCTGACGAGGTCATTGCTTGGAAGATCCAGGGATTCAACAGTGCCGGCACCACAAACGACAGCTATGCCAGAAATCTCATGGCGCGGATCACGGAACTTTCCGGCGGACGGTTACAGATCGACTATTATCCGGCAGATGCCATTTTTCCCACCAGTGAAATGGGCAACGCTCTGCGCGATGGTATTGTCGACGGCATCAATTTTTATGCCGGACAGTTCACCGGCATTGACGAGGCTTTCTCTCTCTTCAACTCCACGCCGGGCCTGTTTGCCCGTCCGACCGACCAGGCTCTGTGGTTTCGATATGGCGGCGGTATGGAGCTTTGGCAGGAGATGGCTGATAGCTATGACATGAATATGCATATCCTGTTAAGCGGTGTCGTAGACGGTGAAAACTTCTTGTGGAGCAACAGGCCAATTCATGAGATCGAGGATATGCAACGCTTGACAGTCCGATTCATGCCGATATTCGGCAGCGTACTCGCCGACCATGGCATCTCCGTGGTTGCTCTGCCTGGCACGGAAGTCGTCCCCGGTTTGGAGCGCGGCGTTATCGACGCCGGTGAGTACTCTACACCGGATTTTGACCGCTCCATGGGCTTCCAGGATGTAGCAAAATATGTCATCCGTCCCGGTATACACCAGCCCGGCGGTAATAATTCCATCGCTATCCGGCAGGATAGATGGGACAACCTGCCAGATGACCTCAAGGCAGTCGTTGAAGCAGCCTGCGCCGAGGCCGTCCTCAACAACTTTGGCGACCAGAGGATGAAAAACATTGAGGCTATGCAGTTCTTCGAAGAAGCTGGTATCGAAGTTTGCCTTCTCTCCGACGACGCTGTGAACACCATGAACCAATGGGCTCAGGAATGGCTGGAGCAGAAATGCGAAACCAATCCTTGGATGAAGCGGGTCGTCGATTCGCAGAAAGCATTCGTGAAGAACTATGCGGCATATTCCGATTCCATGGATTTGCCTTGGCCCCAATGGATGCTGAACTGAAACAGGAAGGGTTTTTGTTATGAGAATTGCAGTTATTGGCGCTGGTTCGATGGGTACGATTATTGGCGCGTACCTGACAAAGGCAGGTTGTGACGTGTTGATGTATGACGCCAACAAAGAGCATGTGGCGGCCATGCAGGAAAGAGGAGCCACGATAAAACATGTGGAGGATGATAAAACCTTTACCATTTCGGTGAAAGCCTTTACCCCGGACAAAATGGAAGGGATTTACGACTTGGTGTTTCTGCTTAACAAACAAACTACCAACCCGGTGGTTCTTCCCAATCTGCTGAAATATTTGAACGAAGATAGCATAGTGTGCGCGCTGCAGAACGGCATCCCCGAACCTTCGGTGGCCGAGACGGTGGGGCAGGAGCGTACCATAGGCGGCGCCATGCTCTTTCCGGGCACTTGGCTTTCGCCGGGTGTTTCGGCTGAAATAGCTCCCTACGATGCGTTTAAGAAGGCCGCCTTTGACTTGGGCGAGCTAAGCGGCGGCATTACCCCGCGTATAAAGGCAGTGGCCACCATACTGGACAACGTGGGCAAGTGCAATGTGATGGAAGACTTGATGGACGCGCGCTGGACCAAGTTGCTTGTCAACGCTTCTGGCAGCGGTCTTTCCGCCGCGCTGAACTGCACCTACGGCGAGGTAATCGACAACCCTAAAGCCCTGACGGCGAAAGCGATAATTGCCAAAGAGTGCCTTGAGGTGTGCCATGCCGAAGGCCATAAGATGCTGACCGCCTTTGACACCGATATTGAAAGTTTGTACTGGAAAAACAGAAGTGAGATGCGCAGGGTCAGGGAAATCTTTTTCCATTGGTACGATCCCAGGCGGAACGGCAAGGCCAGTATGCTGCAAGATCTGGAAAAAAAGCTGCCCACCGAAATTGATTTCATCAACGGGCATGTGGCGGCGTATGGCCGAAAACATGGTATTGCCACCCCGGTGAACACCAGAGTGGTCGAGCTGGTGAAAGAAGCCGAAGCCAGAAAGGGGGTAAACGATATGGGCTGCCTGTCGCGTTTTGACGATGTACTGGCAGGCTATGAGGATATATTCTAATAAAATCACTGAGGGTATATCATCAATCACGCGATCCGCAACGAAAGCTGTTACCGCAAACGAAGGAGGGGCGTTTCATGACGGAAGGAATCAAGGATTATCTGTTAGGCAGTTATCGGGAAACAATGGACTATGTGAACAAGATTGCTCGTCACGGTCTGACAAAAATGTCTCCTATGATCATCAGCTGCGCTCTCAGCGGCGGCGTCCACGGCAAAGAAGCCAATCCCAATCTGCCGGAGAGCGCGGAAGAACAGGCGGGGGCGGCTTATGACGCCTATAATGCCGGAGCTGTGTCGGTGCATATCCATGCCCGCGACCCGCTCCACCTTTACGCGACGACGAGTAAGCCCAGAGACTTTCAGGAAGTCAACTATCTGGTACGGCAAAAATGCCCGGATGTGATCATCAACAACACCTGTATGGGCGGCCGCCAGATCTTCAAGGAAGAAAAAACGGTTTCCGACCCGATTTGGCCGTCGATCGCCGCCCGGCCGGAATTGGCCAGCATGGATATTACCTCTCTGACTCATTTGAACTCCACAAAGGATCGGGAAGCGCCGCTCAAATGCCCCCGCCCGGCGGTCGACTACCATATGGACTATCTTATGACGTGGGACGACTGCATTGAAACCGCGCGGGAAATGCGTAAAAACGGGATCAAGCCGGAGCTGGAAATGTTTGACATGCACAACGCCAAGCATATCTACAATATGATAAGCGCCGGGGTTTTGGATAAACCTTATTGGGTGCAAATGCTGTTCGGCGGCACCGGTCTTTATCCGACCGTGGAGATCATGTTGCAGGCGGCCCGAATCCTGCCGGCGGAGACTCTGTTTAGCATCATCGGTATCGGCGGCAGTCAGAACGCTATGGTGACGCTGGGCATAATTCTCGGCCATCATATCCGCGTGGGCATGGAAGACAATCCGATGTACGGGCCCAAACAACCGGCGGCGAGCAACGCTCAGTTGGTGGAGCGGGTCGTGCGGGTCGCCAGGGAACTGGGCCGCCCGATCGCTACAGTCGCCCAAGCCAGAGAGATGCTTGGCCTTGGCGCTCCCCGCCGGTACGATCCGGTCTGAGTTTGCAAAGCAGTCGCCGCAAGCGAAGCGACCCAGACCTGGGAAAAGAGTTATCAATAATAAACAAATGAGGAGGACCCCGTCAATGAAGAAAACCTTAACGCTTCTCTGTATTCTTTGTCTTGTCGTCGCGGTTGCGTCCGGCTGCAGTTCTCCTGCAGCGGCGCCGGCGGCCAACACGCCTTCGCCGGCGGCCGGCGAGGTGATCACCTGGAAGATCCAGGGTTTTCAAAGCGCCGGCACCACACAGGATAATTACACCCGAGCTCTCATGAAACGGATCATGGAACTTTCCAACGGCCGCCTGCAGATAGAGTATTATTCGGCGGACGCTATCTTCCCTAATAGTGAAATGGGCAACGCTCTGCGCGACGGCATTGTTGACGGCGTAAATTTTTACGGCGGGCAGCTTACCGGCATTGACGAGGCGTTCGCTCTTTTCACATCGACGCCGGGTCTGTTCTCTCAACCGATCGATCAAGCTCTGTGGTTTCGATACGGCGGCGGTATGGAACTTTGGCAGGAGATGGCCGACTACTATGACATGAACCAGCATATTCTCTTAACTTTGGCTGTAGACGGCGAGGATTTCCTGTGGAGTAACAAGCCGATTCGCGAGATAGCGGATATGCAGAACATTATTGTGAGATTTATGCCGATTTTCGGCAGCGTGCTCGCCGATCACGGCATTTCTATCAACGCACTGCCCGCCACGGAGATCGTCCCTGGTTTGGAGCGCGGCGTTATTGACGCCGGCGAGTACTCCACGCCGAGTACCGACCTCTCCATGGGTTTTCAGGATGTCGCCAAATACGTCATCCGCCCCGGCATCCACCAACCCAGCGGTAATAACGCCATCGCTATCCGGAAGGATAGATGGGAAGCTCTGCCGGATGACCTCAAAGCGGTCGTTGAGTCCGCCTGCGCCGAAGCCATCCTCAATAACTACGGCGCTCAGAGAATGGATAATATCACCGCCATGAAGGCTATCGAAGAAGCCGGCATCGAAGTCTGTTTCCTTTCGGATGACGCCGTGAACACTATGAATCAGTGGGTGCAGGAGTGGCTGGAGCAGAAATCTGAAACCAATCCTTGGATGAAACGGGTTGTAGATTCCCAGAAAGAATTCGCGAAAAACTACGCTTCATACTCCGATTCTATGAACTTGCCCTGGCCGCAGTGGATGCTGGAATAGAAAAAACGGCGCGGTCGAGGATGTTCTGATCTAAAAGAGTTCTTCGACCGCATATCTTCCTGAGGAGGTGAAGGTGTGATATTGAGAATCCTTAAATTGTGTGATAAGACGATCAGCCAGATGAACAAATGCATTTTTTATTTCGCCTGTTTCTTGATCTATCCCTTAGTATTCATCTTTATCTATGATGTTGTGAACAGGTATTTTCTTTCGGGCGCGAGCATTTGGGGCATCGAGCTGGTATGGATGCTCACCGGTTCTTCAGTCTTTCTGGGCGGCGCCTATGTCCTCAAGGAAAACGGTCATGTCCGGGCGGACATCATCTATCAGAAGGTGTCAGCCCGCGGCAAGTTCGTTCTCGACCTTATTGGCTACATGGTATTCTTCTTCCCGTTTATGTTCTTCATGATCGGGTCCTGCAAGACCGCCCTAGTCAATTCGTATATCCATGCCGAAAGCTCGGCGCAGACTTCCTGGCTGCCCTTGATGTGGCCCTGCCGGATGGTTCTGCTGATCTCAATGATCGTTCTCCTCTTACAGGGCGCCGTCGAACTGCTCCGCAGCATGAGCGCCTATTTTACCCCGGCTGCCGCCATCGAGGAGGATGAACTATGAGCGTCGAGCTAATAACCGTCCTCATGTTCGCCGGCGTATTCATAGGCGTATTCATGGGCTTCCCGGTCGCTTTTACTCTGGCCGGGATGGGTTTGATTTTCGGGCTGACCGGCTGGGGCCCAATGGTTGTCCCGCTCTTGGCTTCCAAGACCTTCGGCGTCTTTCAGAATTACACCTATATCGCCATCCCGCTGTTCATTTTCATGGGGGCGATGCTGGACACCTCGGGCGTCGCGGAGACAGCCTTCAACTGTCTGGGCTACTGGATGCGCAAGATCAAAGGCGGCGTCGGCATTGCCACCCTCGTTCTCTGCATCATCTTCGCCGCCTGCACCGGGGTCGTCGGCGCTTCGGTCACAGCTATGGGTCTTCTGGCTTTGCCTGCTATGTTAAAACGCGGCTACAATCACAGTCTGGCTACGGGCATCGTCGCCGCGGGTGGTTCACTGGGGATTCTCATCCCGCCTTCAATCATGCTCGTGATCTTCGGGCCGGCGGCCGGCATCTCCGTGGTCAAACTCTTTAGCGCGGCGATCGTCCCCGGCGTCGGTCTGGGTATTATGTACATTCTCTATACTTTTTTCGTCGTCAGGCTGCGCAAGGATATGATCAAGGACACCTTTGACTACGAGAGTTCCGATTTCGCCGAGGCCTCGCTCCTGAAAGGCTTGCTGGCGCTGGTGCCCTTCCTCTTCCTGATCGTCGCTGTTCTTGGTATGATCCTGGGCGGCGTCTGCGCTCCGACGGAAGCGGCGGCTACAGGCGCGCTGGGCAGCATCATCCTGGCCTTGGCTTACCGGAAGCTGAACTGGAAAACTATTCTCAACGCCGCTGTCTCCGCCCTCAAGACCAGCACGATGGTCTATTTCATCGCTATGGGCGCCAATATCTTCACAGCCGTTTTCTTCGGCATTGGCTGCAATTTTGTTGTTGAGAAAGCAATCCTCGGCATCGGTCTCGGTCCTTGGGGCACACTGATCGCCGTCTTGCTGATCGTCTTTATTCTGGGGATGCTCATTGACTGGCTTGGCATCATGCTGATCATCATGCCGATCTTCCTGCCTATTCTGAACAGTTTCGGTTTCGATACCCTCTGGACAGTGATGATGATCGTCGTCATGCTCCAGACCTCGTTTATTACACCTCCTTTCGCTACATCCCTGTTCTACCTCATGGGCGTAGTGCCGCCGAATGTCACCACCGGCGAAATTTACCGGGGAGTACCCGCGTTTGTCATCATCATCTTGATAATGCTGGTGTTGATGGCTATCTTCCCGCAGATAACCCTGTGGCTGCCCTCGCGTATTTAATAGTACGCTTGCTAATACTAAGACCACTTCATGTAAAAGTTGGAACAAAGGAGGGGATAAGGGGTTGAAAATCAAGAATGTCTGCTGTTTCGGTTCCGGGCTGATCGGCACGGGTTGGGCTACCAACTTTTTGATGGCCGGATTGGATGTGACCCTGTATGACTTGAGCGAAGATCTGTTCCCGCACGCGGAAAAGAGGATCCGTGACAACTTTGCCTTTTTGGTGAAGGCGGAGGTGTACACCCCCGCGCAAGTCGAGATCTTCATGAAAAATTTCACGATGACGTCAGACGTGAGCAAAGCCCTGAAAAGCGCCGATTTTGTGCAGGAGAGCGGGCCGGAGAAATTGGAGATAAAGCAGGAGATGGCGAAAATCATTGATGCGAACTGCCGCGTTGATACGATCGTCGCTTCCAGTACCTCGGGGTTTCTTATTTCGGACATCGCGGCGCGGGCTAAACGCCCGGAGAGGTTCGTGGGCGCTCATCCGTACAACCCTGTGTTTTTGCTTCCGCTGGTTGAAATGACCAGAAGCGACGTGACGGATGAAGGAAAGCTGCAACAGGCTTATGATTTCTACATGGAGATAGGCAAGGAGCCGATTATCCTGCGCAAGGAGGCGTTGGGGTTCATCTCCAACCGGATACAGATGGCGGTGTACCGAGAAGCGCTGGACCTGCTGGACCGCGGAGTTTGCAGTATGGATGAAATAGACCGCGCAGTAGTCTACGGTCCCGGGCTGCGCTGGGGTTTGCTGGGACATTTCGCGGTTTTTCATCTGACCGGGGGGGATGAAGGCCTTGCCGGCAATGTCAGGAAGTATAGCGACGCGCAAGAGATGTGGTGGCGCGATATGGCCGATTGGAAAAAATACCCAGATGGACTGAAAGAAAAGTTGACGCCTATGATGGATGAGGCTCTTGCCTTGCGGGATGAAAGGCACGGACGAACCAATGAAGAGATAATAGCTTTTCGTGATCAGGGGCTGGTATTGCTGCTGAAGTATCACGGCAAGCTGTGATTCTGATAATCCATCAAATCTATCAGAAAAGGGGAGAATTATATGACATCGGAAACGAATACGGAGAATGCTGATAACAACAAGAAAAAAACCTTTGTGGAAAAGTTTATCTGGTTTTTTGAAACCTACACGCCGAATTCAATGGTGTGGGCTTTTCTGCTCACGGTCATTGTCATCGTCCTGGCGCTGATCTTCACTAACGCTCCGCTCTTTTTTGACAGCGCCGAAGGGCAGACCAGCGTCATGAACTCCTGGACCCAGGGTTTCTGGAGTTTGATGACTTTTGCCATGCAGATGAGCATGATCATGATCACCGGCAATATTGTGGCTGTCGCCCCGCCGGTGCAGAAGCTGATCCGGAAAGTGGCCGTGCTGCCGAACAACTGGTTCCAGGCCTATGCTCTGGTCCTTATCAGTGCCTGGATCCTTATTTACTTCCACTGGGGCATCGGCATGATGGTGGGAATCGCCATGCTGCGCAACGTCCTGCTGGCGGCCAAGGAAAAAGGATATCCTATTCACGGGCCGGCTCTGGTCGCCGCCACCTATTGCTGCACTATCCCGGGAATCGGCATCTCCCAAGCCGCTCCGCTTTACGGCAATACTCCGGGATATCTGAAAAGTTTAGCCGCCAGTGATACTGCGCGGGACTATTTGGCTGACGTCTATCCTCTCACTACGACCGTTCTTGGCTGGAAACATCTGGTTTTGATCGCGATCATATTCGTCATGATTTTTGTCGCCGTATGCTTGCTGGTGCCGAAAAACGGCTCGAAAATGCAGGGAGCGACCAAGGGACTGTTGGACGACATGGCTCAGGTCACCTCAATGTATGAGCAGAACCCGGATCGCAGCACCTTCGCGAACTGGATCAATAACAGCCGGATACTGTCTTATATTGTTGGCATATTCGGGGCGGTCTGGTGCGTCAGATTGTTTGCTACACAAGGGATAGACGGCTTAACTTTGAATAATTTCATTTTTGTCACGCTCATGGCCGGCTTCCTGCTGTGCGGCACCCCCGAACGCTTTACCCAGGCAGCCATAGCGACGACAGGCGCTTGCTGGGGCATCATCGTTCAGTTTCCTCTTTATGCGGGAATCTTCGGCATAATCGTCTATACCGGCCTGTCTGACGTCATCTCCAACGCCTTCCTCACTGTTTCCACCTCGGATACCTTCTTGTTTGTCGCTTATATCTACTCGTCGATTTTGAATCTGGCGGTTCCCTCCGGGGGGTCAAAATTTGTCATTGAAGCTCCCTATCTCTTAGATGTTGCGGCCAAACTGAATATCGACATTCCGGCGCTGCTGCTCTCCTACACCTTCGGCGATCTGACCACCAACGCCATTCAACCTTTCTGGTGCCTGCCTCACGTCGCTCTTTGCCACGTCGAGTTCAGAAAAATGCTTCCTTATACACTTGTATTCTGCATAGGGACGTATATCGTCTGCACCTTCTTCTTCCTTGTGGTTTTCTGAGGCAAAACCGTGAGACGATCTGAGGGGAAGCCGTCTTCCCCTCAGCGTACCGAAAGGGGGGCGGCGGGAAATGTGGAAAATAGCTCCGCTAAATTTGGGAACGCTGGATATGACGATGGCGACTTTGATCAGTCGTTTTGGCGTGGCAAATGACGTCGGAAGAATCGTACCCTCGCCGCTCATTGCCTGGTTGCTGACAAATCTCGAAGACGGCCGCCATATTCTTGTCGACGCGGGTCCGGGGCCGGAAGCAGAACGTTTGAGCGCGGAGCATAACCCGGTTAGCATTCGTGAAGATCAGCTTTTGACTGCCGCCTTGTCCGTCCACGGTTTGAAGCCTGAGGATATTGATACGGCGATATTGACCCATTTGCATTGGGATCACGCTATTGGTATGCTGTATGTGCCTAACGCCAGAATATATCTGCAAAAGCGTGAGTTCTTATACGCTGTCGCGCCGCTGCGCGCGGATCACAAGTTTTATGAAGTGTGCTACAAAGATCGTCTCCCTTACTTTTTACGTTACTATAACCGGCTGATTTTAGTAGATGGCGACACAAAAGCCGACGAAGGCGTGGCATTGGTTCCGTTGCCGGGGCATACGGCGGGTTCTCAGGGCGTGCTGGTCGACACGCCCGAAGGGAAGTTTTTGCTCCCTGGCGATATTGTCAATACCTCTGAAAATTTAGAAACGGGAATTCCCGGAGGGGTTTTTAACAATACGGCTGATGTTTGGGCTTCCATGGAAAAAATTCAGCAGATGATAGAAAAAGAAGGCGTTACCGTTTTGCCTGCGCACGACAGTAATGTCTTCAGAAAGGAGGGGCGTCTTATGTCCCCTTGAAACGTACCGCGCGCCGGAGCCCCCAGAACCGAAGCCCCTGGGAATCATGAAACGTCAGCGAATAAGATTGAGAAGGAGTCATTATCATGGAAAAATTAACGCTTTTAACCCCTGAGTCAGCTCAAACCAGCATCGTTTATCCGATTGCGAAACGCCCCGATACTTTGGATGGAAAAACCATCGGTCTGTACTGGAACCGCAAAAGCGGCGGCGATATAGCCCTGCGCAGGGCCGGCGATAATTTGGCAAAATTATACAAGAACGTCACTATCAAATTCTTTGACGATGACTTTCCTTGCAAACCGGAAACGCACGACATTGTTCCCGCGGCTTGCGACGTGATCATCGGCAGCACCGGCGACTGCGGTTCCTGCACTTCCTGGCTGGTTCACGATTTGGTTCAGATGGAAAAGAGAGGCGTCCCCTGTACTTCGCTGGAAAGCGTTCCTTTCGAGGACGACGTGAAACTGACTTGCGCCAGCTTTGGTATGCCGGATCATAAATATACGATCATGCCCTGCAACACCATCACCAATCTCAGCAAAGATGAGATTTGGACGGCCATCGACCAGATAACGGATCAGCTGGTCAATAATCTGACCACAAAGGGAGACAAGGGCGGCAAGGCAAAATCCCAGGGACAGGAAGAAGATATGGCTGCTATAGCCCAGAAAGACGCCGAAACCGTCGAGGTCTCCGGCGCCAGCGAGTTTGCCGCCTGGGAAAAAATGAACGAGCTCTTCCTTTCCGAGAGATGGGGCGACGGCTTCCCCCTCATCCCTCCTACAGCGGAACGGGTAAACGCCATGCTGAAAGGCACGAAGCGGAAACCGAGCGATATCGTCGCGGTGATGGATCCGGGACAGGGTTTCGCTACAGTGAAAAAAATCGCTGTCAACGCCGTGATGGCCGGTTGCGCGCCGGCGCATCTGCCAATCCTGATCGCCAGTGTAGAGGCGATGACGGACGACAAATATCGGTTAAGGACTGTCACCACTTCCACCGGCCCTCACGCTCCTCTTCTGGTCGTCAACGGCCCGATTGCAAAAAAACTGAACATCTGCTCCGGCCGCGGCGCCTTGGGCCCCGGTTCGCAATCCGCGGTGAACACCGTGATCGGCCGCGCGCTTCGTCTGATCATCATGAACATCGGTCACGCTTATGTCGGCGAACTGGATCTTGACACTTTGGGCGCGCCGATCAAGTACAGCATGTGTCTGGCTGAGAACGAGGAGAACAGCCCGTGGAGCCCTTACCATGTTGATATGGGTTACAGCAAGGATGAGAGTACGGTTACTGTATTCGGCGTGGAATCGCAGCTGGAGATTTTCGATATGAAAAACGAAACTCCGGAAGGCATCCTGAACAGTTACGCCTACACCATCAACGGGCTGGCTTCTTACGCGAACCGCGCCTGGTTCGTCGGCCGCTTCACCCATAACGCGGTGCTGCTGTGCCCCGATCATGCGCAGATCATTGCCAAGCACGGATGGAATAAACAGGATGTCCAGGCCTATCTGTTCAGCAAGGCCGTTCAGCCCGCATCCGTTTTTGCCAACACCTATGAAACCGGACGGGTCATCCGCGGTTTGCGCTGGATCTTCACCGACACTACCGGCGCCACGCTGCCTATCGTATCCAGCCCCGACTGGTTCCGGATCATCGTCACCGGCGGCGAGGCCACGAAGTCCTCTTACACCACCGGCGTCGGCTTCTCCATCACGAAAAAGATCGAAGAATAGTTTTCCGGTTTTCACTTAACCTCTCCACCCGCAGGGCGCCGCCCTGCGGGTACATTCCGGACTCGTTCCGGAATCCAGGTCTCCCCATTTTCCGACGAGTTCTAAGGAGATTGAAATGGCGACTAAAAAGCTGGCGGATTTTGTAGCCAATACCGAAGTCAATAGCAAAGATTTTCCATATTTGCGGCAATTGATCATGGACGTTTTTGCCTGCGGCGTCGCCGGCGTCAAAGGACCTTTTGCCGATACACTGACCGGGGTATACCGCGGTTTTGGCGCCGCCGAGCAGGCCTCGGTGCTGCTCTCGCCCCAAAAGATCTCGGCGCGCGACGCGGCGGCGGTCAACGCTTATCTGGCCAGAAACAATACTTTTGACGACGTCTTGGAATCCGGCACCGTACACAGCGGAGCGGCGGTGATCATGAGCGCTCTGGCCGTCGGCGAGTGGCTGGACGCCTCGATCGAAGAAATGCTGACCGCGGTGATCCTCGGCTATGAAGTCGCGGCCAGGGTGGCGACAGCGATCAATCCGCGGCATTATGACAGAGGTTTTCATCCTACCGGCACCTGCAATCCGCTGGGAGTAGCCGCGGCCGCCGCGAAGCTCCTAAGACTTGACGGTGAAAGGACTTGCGCGGCTCTCCGTCTGGCGGCGGACACGGCCTGCGGCTACCGTCAATACCAAATCGACGGCAGTATCGTCAACAGCGCCTATCACGCGGCAAAATCGGCGGAAAGCGGCGTCACTTCCGCGCTGCTGGCCAAAGAAGGTTTCGCTGATCCCGGAGAAAGTCTGACCGGTCAATTCGGACTATTCAGATGCGAAGCGGGAGAGTGGGATGAAGATATCCTTCTGGGCAGTCTGGGCACGGAATACCGATTCCTCGGCGCCAGCCTTAAACCCTATCCCTCCTGCCGCTTCATGCACGGAGCCGTAGACGCCGCGGCCGCCTGTCTGGCGGAGAATAAGCTGAAAAAAGAGGATCTGGCTCAGATCCGGATCGTCACATTCAAAATGGCGGCGGAGGAAGGGGACCGGCCGCGGCCGGACACCGTACTGGACGCGCAGTTCAGCATCCATTACAATATCGCCGCCTACCTTCTCAAAGGCGGATTGTCGATCAGTGATTTTACGCCGGAGGCCATCCGCAGTCCGGAGGCGGCGGCTTACGCGAAATTAGTGAGCGTGGCCGCCGATGAGGCGATGACCGCCAGATACCCTCGGGAATGGCCTTATCGGGCGGAAGTGACCACGAAGGGCGGTCGGACTTTCATGGCCGAGACGCCAAAACCCAGCGGGTCTCCGGAGTTTCCCCTTTCCCAGGCCATGCTGGAAAATAAGAGCCGTTTTCAGGTGGCGCCGGTGCTGGGCGAGGAAAAAACGAGGGAATTTTTGGCAAAACTGAAAGACATAAGCGCTTTCGGTTCCTGCCGGGCTTTTATCGGCTATCTGAGTACCCTGAGTTAACCCAATATTCTGTCAGAAAGGCGCGACTATGTCATTAGCGGTAGAAGAATTGCTGCGCGGGGCAGTGGATGTCCATGCTCATTCTTACCCGGAGTTGTCACTGAGTTATGATTCGCGGATCAGCAATTATGACTGGGCGGTTATGGCCAAAGAGTGCGGGATCCGCGGCTATGTGCTGAAATCCCACGTCTGGCCCACGGTAATGCAGGCTTATGAACTCTCGCGGCTGGCCCAAGACGTTTTGGTCATGGGTTCGGTCACGCTGAACTACACTGTCGGCGGCCTGAGTCCGACGGCGGTGGCCCTAGCGGGGGAACTGGGCGGGAAAGTCGTGTTTATGCCCACCTGGAGTTCCCGGAATGATATCGAAAGAAGCGGCGTCACGCTGAACCGGATCCGGGCTTTTTGTCCCCAGGTTGACGATATGGTGCGCAGAGAAAACGGCGGCGTCACCGTTTTGGATGCAGCCGGCCGGGTCAAACCGGAAGTGTCCGACATTATGGATATCGCCGAGCATTACGGCATGGCGGTTTCTTCCGGTCATCTCAGTCCGGCGGAAACATTGAAGCTGGCCGAGTTGGCGGCGGTAAAAGGCGTCCGCTTCACCTTCTCGCATCCCCATATCAAGTCCGTGGCCGCTACGGTGGAGCAGCAGGTGGAAGCGGCCGCGACAGGCGCCTGGATCGAGCATACCTTTATCGCTTGCATGCCGATGCACGTCCGGGTCGATCCGCGCGTCATCGCCAAGTCCATTGAGGCGGTGGGCGTGGATCACGCTATCATGAGTTCCGACGCCTTTGGTCCTTGGAATCCCCCGGAGCCGGAACTGATGCGGATGTATATAGCCACTATGCTGAATATCGGTTTTTCCGCTGATGAGGTCAGGAAAATGGTGCAGGTGAACCCGGCGCGGTATCTGGGTTTGGCAACGGAATAAGAATAAGGAAGCGCTGATCAAGGCGAAGCATTATTCTGTAAGGAGCGAGGCGCGATGGATTTGAATCTGCGCGGAAAAGTGGCCGTTATCACCGGCGGCAATTCCGGTTTTGGGAAAGCGATCGCGGCAGAATTCGCCGAAGAAGGTTGCCGGATCGCCATCTGCGGCACCAAACCGGAAAAGACGGAGGCGGTTCGCCGGGAGTTTGCCGCGGCCGGTTATGATGTGTACGCCCAAGTGGTGAACGTGGCGAACTGCGAGGAAGTGCAAAACTTTGCGGATAACGCGGCGGCCCGTTTCGGACAGATCGATATTTGGGTGAACAACGCGGGTATCATAATCAATTCGCCGATCCTGGAAGTCGATCCGGAAGATTGGATGAAGGTAATCAACGTCAACCTGAGTTCCGTGATGTGGGGGATCAAAGCCGCCGGCAACCACATGAAAGAGCGGGGCGGAGTGATCCTGAACAGTTCTTCTTTCAGCGGCAGAATCACCATCTCCACAAGGGCGTCTTACGCCGCCAGCAAAGGCGGCATGAACTCTTTGACCAAACTGGCGGCCGGAGCGCTGGCGCCTTACAATATCAGGGTAAACGCCGTGGCTGCCGGCAGCGTGATGACTGATATCCAGGCCGGACGCGCGCCGGAAGAGCTGGAGGCTATAGTCTCACAGATTTCCATGCGGCGCATGGGAACCTTGAAAGAGATCGCTCAGGTCTATGTATTTCTCGCTTCCGACGCCGCCGGCTACATCACGGGGGAAATCGTCGAGGTGACAGGCGGAAAGATGCTGCTGCAGGACACTGCGAAGCCCTGGCAGGCAAAAAATGGAATCTAGGGGAAGCGAAATGGGAGGCGCGGGAAAAATGGCGCAGCAAGTTGGTTTCATAGGATTGGGGCTGATGGGCGGCAACATGGTGAATCGGTTGGCGGAGTGCGGCATTTCTGTTCTGGCTTTTGAGCTCAGAAAAGAAGTCGCGGAGGGCTTTAAACACTTGGCGGCGCTGGCGGGCAGCGCGGCTGAAGTCGCGGCAAACTGCGATATCATCTGTTCTTCTTTGCCGCATTCCAAAGCGGTGACCGATGTTTATCTGGGCGAGGACGGGGTGCTGAAAAACGCGAAGGCTGGCACTGTTTGTATTGATCTGAGCAGCGTTGATCTTCAGACTACCAGGGTATGTTATGAAGCAGGGAAAAAAAGCGGGGTGGGCTTTGTTGACTCGCCGGTGAGCGGCGGCCCTGCCAATTGTTATGACGGCACTTTGACGCTGATTATCGGCGGCGACGACGAGGATGTGGCCAAAGGCGAGGCCGTGTTCCAGGCGCTGGGCGGCAAAGGCGTCATACATCGGGCCGGGCCGTCCGGCGCCGGAGTGACCGTCAAACTGGTAAACAACGCCATCGCCATCAGCAACATGGTGACTACGACAGAGGGCTTTATGCTTGGCGTTAAAGCCGGCGTGGATCCGGACTTGCTGTATCAGATCCTGAATACCAGCGGCGCCCGCTCTTATCATTTGAACAAGCGAATTCCTTGGGTCTTGGACGGCAGTATGGCGGAGCCGCGGTTCAAGCTGGAGACGGCTCGGAAAGATGTGGGTCTGGCTTTGGATATGGCGCATCAGATCGGTATGCCTTTGCCGGTGATCGCGAACGCTTACGAATTGCTGAATGTGGGCATGTCTCAAGGTTGGGGCGAGGAAGACTGTGTCGCTATCGTCAAGTTTTACGAACAATTGGCCGGAGTGAACGGGCGCAGCAGGAAATTAGCTTGACAATAATGCTAATGGCGTTTAGCGCCGTATTCCCGATTTTTCTTACGCTGTAGCCCACCAATTGGGTGGAGACGCCGAGCTGGCGGGACAGCAAGTTGTTTACTCTTCCGTTTTTTCGATCCTGACAGTTTTTATTTGGTTGGCTTTATTGATAGGCGCCGGCTTGATTTAGTTCCTCGGACCGCCAGACGCAGCAGGAAAAAGCCGGGCTGAAGCGAAGTTGGTAGTCAGCGTTATTGCGGGAGGCGGCAATCTTCTCGCGGAAGGGGGTAAAGCTGATGAAAATAGTGATCTTGGACGGCCACACGGAAAACCCGGGGGATCTGAGCTGGGAAGGTTTCGCCCGACAAGGAGACCTGACTGTCTATGATCTGACCGACCCACGGAACGAAGCTCTTATCCAGACCAGGATCGGTGGCGCCGAAGCCGTACTGGTCAACAAAACGCCGATCAGCGCAGCGACCATGGCGGCTTGCCCGCAATTGCGCTATATCGGCGTTTTGGCCACGGGATACGATGTAGTGGATGTTAAGGCCGCCCGAGCCGGGGGGATCACGGTGACCAATATTCCGGCTTACGGCACGGAAACAGTCGCCCAATTCGCCATGGCGCTCCTGCTGGAAATCTGCAACCGGGTAGGACATCACGCGGAAGCGGTTCGGCAGGGCCGCTGGGCGGAAGCGGGCGAGTTCTGCTTCTGGGATTACCCTCTGATGGAGCTGGTCGGGAAAACGATGGGGATCATCGGTTACGGGCGCATCGGGCGCAGCACCGGAAAACTGGCTCACGCTTTCGGTATGGAGGTATTGGCCCACGACGCTTTTCCGATCAAAGACCCGGAGGAATACGCCTGTGCCGTCAGTTTGGAAGAACTGTACGCGGAGGCGGATGTGATCGCTCTCCACTGTAATCTGACCCCTGAGAACAGGGGCATGATCAACCGGGGCAGCATTGCCCGCATGAAAAACGGAGTCATAATATTAAACAACTCCCGCGGCCCTCTGATCAACGAACCGGATCTGGCCGCGGCGCTGAACAGCGGCAAGGTGTACGCCGCGGGGCTGGATGTGGTGATAGTGGAGCCGGTGCGCCCGAACAACCCGCTGCTCACCGCCAAAAACTGCATCATCACCCCGCATATCTCCTGGGCGGCCAAGGAATCCCGGCAGCGCCTGATGGATATCGCCGTCCGCAACTTGGAGCGGTATCTGGCGGGGCAGCCGGAGAACACGGTCTGACAGTTCCCATTTCTCTCCTTGTAAGCTTCCAATTTTTTTGTTAAACTGTATATAGCCGGCTGATTCATATTGCCGGAAATTTCAGCCGGAGGATTATTTATGGGAAAATCGCTTACACACAAAATACTGGCCGAGCATCTCACCGCGGGGGAACTGGGCGGCGGCGGGGAAATCGGGATCAAAATCGATCAGACTCTGACCCAGGACGCCACCGGCACCATGGCTTATCTGCAATTTGAAGCTATCGGTCTCCCGCGCGTCCGCACCGAACTTTCCGTGAGTTATATCGACCACAACACCTTGCAGAACGGTTTTGAAAACGCGGACGACCACGCTTTCCTGCAAAGCGCCGCCGCTCGTTTCGGGGTTTATTTTTCCCGCGCCGGCAACGGCATCTGCCACCAGGTGCATTTGGAACGCTTTGGCGTGCCGGGAAAAACTCTGCTCGGCTCGGACAGCCACACGCCGACGGGCGGCGGTCTCGGTATGCTGGCCATAGGGGCCGGCGGTCTGGACGTCGCGGTGGCGATGGGCGGTGGCTCTTTTTACCTGAACGACCCGCAAGTCGTGCTGGTGCGGCTCTGCGGCGCCTTGCCGCCCTGGGTGTCGGCTAAGGATATTATCTTGGAGGTGCTGCGCCGCGTGAGCGTTAAAGGGGGCGTGGGTAAAATTTTTGAGTACGGCGGGCCGGGAACAGCGACGCTTACGGCGCCGGAACGCGCGACCATCACCAATATGGGCGCGGAACTGGGCGCGACGTCGTCGATTTTTCCGAGTGACGAGCAAACACGGCTTTTCCTGCGCGCGCAAAAACGGGAACGGGACTGGCGCCCGCTCGCCCCGGATCCGGACGCCGTATACGCGGAAACGCTGGATATCGACCTCGGCGCGCTGCAACCGCTCGCCGCCCGGCCGCACATGCCGGATCTCGTGTCGCCGGCGGCTGAATTGGCCGGGACGCCCGTCCAGCAGGTTTGCATCGGCTCCTGCACCAATTCCTCCTACCGGGATCTCATGACCGCCGCCGCCATCCTCAAAGGCCGCTCCGCCCATCCGGGCGTCAGTCTGGTCGTCGCGCCCGGTTCCCGCCAGACGCTGACGATGCTCGCCTTAAACGGCGCGCTGACCGATCTCTTGGACGCGGGGGCGCGCGTATTGGAGCCGGCCTGCGGACCGTGTATCGGCATGGGGCAGGCGCCGGCTTCCGGCGCCGTATCCCTCAGGACTTTCAACCGCAATTTTGCCGGGCGCAGCGGCACGGCCGACGCCGGCATTTATCTCGTGAGCCCGGAAACCGCCGCCGCTTCGGCATTAAGCGGCGTCGTCACCGACCCGCGCTCTCTCGGCGCGGCGCCGCCCGCCGTCGCCGCGCCGGAAATTTTCCGGGTGGACGACTCGATGATCATCCCGCCCGGCGACCCGGAAACCCCGATCACGCGCGGGCCGAACATCAAACCCCTGCCTGTGGCGCCGCCCTTGCCGGACATGCTGTCTTTGTCCGTGATCGCCAAACTGGGCGACAATATCACCACGGACGATATCATGCCGGCCGGCGCTAAAGTGCTGCCGCTGCGCTCCAATATCCCGGCTCTGGCCGAACACGCTTTCGCGCCGGTCAGCCCCGGTTTCGCCGCCAAAGCCAAAGCGGCCGGCCCCTCTGCCGTGGCGGCCGGCTGGAATTACGGCCAGGGCTCCAGCCGCGAGCACGCCGCTCTCGTTCCTATGTATCTGGGCGTTCGCGCCGTTCTGGCCCGAAGTTTCGCGCGTATCCACCGCGCCAACCTGATCAACAGCGGCATTTTGCCGCTCCTGTTTGCCGAGGACGCCGATTTTGAGCGCCTGCGCGCAGGGCAGACTTTGAGCCTGACCGGTCTCGGCGCGGCGGTGAGCGGAGACGAGCCTTTCCCGGCTCTGATCGTGGAAACAGGGGAGAAGATCAGATTGCGCCACGATTTGTCCGAGCGGCAAAAACAGCTGATTCGCGCCGGCGGGCTGCTAAACGCCGCTCGGGAGTGAGGTCAGAAGTTTCGCCAGCTGCGCTGCCGTTTCCTCCCAGGCGCCGTCATTCCAGACGACGGCGTCCGCGCGCCATATTTTGTCGTCCAGCGGCATTTGCGCCGCCATACGCGATTTGACCTCCGCCGCCGTGAGCCCGCTCCGCTCCATCGCCCGCCTGAGCTGCTGCGCCGGCGTGGCGTACACGACCCAAACGGCGTCCACATTGCCCGCAAGATTTTTCTCATACAGGAGAGGCACGTCGTAAAACAAAACCGCCGCGCCTTTTTTGGCTGTCTCTGCCACCGCCGCCCGCCAATTGGCGTTCAAAGCCGGATAGAGAATATTTTCCAGACGGCGCAAAGCGTTCGGATCGGCGAAAACCAGATTTCCTATCTCGCGGCGGCTGGCGGTGTCCGCGCCTGCGTACCGCGCCCCGAACTGTTCGGCGATCAGTTCCCGCACGGCCGGATCGGCGTAAAGCGCGTGGATTTCGCGGTCGGCGTCATAAACGTCCAAGCCGCGCTCTCTGAGCCAGGCGGCCACGCTGCTCTTCCCGCTGGCAATGCCGCCGGTCAGCCCGATTATATACATATCCTCATACCATCCTCATTCCATCCTCATTCCATCCTCATTCCGGTAATTTCAAATCCCCCTCCCTTATCCAGCCGAGTCGGCGCAAGGGAGCGGCGACGAGCGGCGTGAGGACCGCCGGCAGCACAAAACAGACCAAAATCAGACCCAGCCACATCCGCGGCCCGCCCGGCGTCGCCGCTGCCACGCCGAAAGGGCCGACGAGACCGCAGGTCCCCATGCCGGCGCCCGCCGGAATGTTTTCCAAGCGGAAGACAACCGTGGCCACCGGCCCTGTGACGGCCGAGACCAAAGTCGGCGGTATCCAGATGAGCGGATTTTTTACAATATTTCCCATTTGCAGCATCGAAGTGCCGAGTCCTTGAGCCACCAAGCCTCCCCAGCGGTTCTCCCGAAAACTCATGACGGCGAACCCGACCATTTGCGCGCAGCAGCCGGCTGTGGCCGCGCCGGCCGCGATGCCGCCGAGATTGAGCATGAAACAGAGGGCGGCGCTGCTGATAGGCAGCGTCAGCGCTATGCCGACCAAGACGGACACGATCACGCCGACCCATAACGGCTCCAGTTCCGCCGCTTTCATGATCAAAGTCCCCAGCGCCGTCATAACGGCGGATACTCCCGGTCCGACAAATTTGGCCGTGGCGACGCCGACCAGCAAAGTCGCCGCCGGGGTCACGAGAATATCCACCCGCGTCTCTTTGGAGACGAGTTTCCCGCATTCGGCGGCGACGATAGCCGCCACATAAGAGCCGACCGGGCCGCCCAGCGCGTAACCCGCGGCGCCGACGGCCGCGGCGCTGAAGAGGACGAGCGGCGGCGCTTTGAGGGCGTGGGAAATAGCGAGTCCCAAGGCGGCGCCGGTCACGCCTCGGGCGAAATCGGCTATCTCCGTGAAAAAAGCGGCCGCCGCCGCCCCGGCGCTATAATCGGCCAATATGGAGCCCCCGATTTTTTCTCCCAGCGTGGCGAAAATCGTGCCGATGAGTAAAGAGGCAAAAAGTCCGAGCGCCATCGCGCTCATAGCGTCAATCAGGTAAATTTTTACAGAAAGGTCGACGCCTTTCTTGCGTAAGAAGCTTCCGCCGCTCATTTTTCGCCTCCCGCGCCGCGAGCCGCTCTCTCCGGCGCCGTTTTTTTATGATCACCCGCGCCGGGCGCTTTTGTCCAGGCGGGCGAGTACGGATCTGAGTAAAGCGTAAAGATCGCCGGCCACGCGGGCCGAAGTTTCCAGCACTTCCTCCATCGTCAGTTTTCGCTCCAGCACTCCGGCCGCCATATTGGTCACGCAGGAGATGCCGAGGACCCGCATGTTTCCGTGTCCGGCCACTATAACTTCCGGCACTGTGGACATACCGACAAGATCGGCGCCCACGGCGCGTAAATAACGTATTTCCGCCGGCGTCTCAAAACTCGGCCCGGGCACTGCCGCGTAAACGCCCTCCTGTCCCTGCCAGCCCATTTCCGCCATGACGGCCAAAGTCTCCCGCCGCCAGTTTTTATCATAAGCGTAGCTCATATCGGGAAAACGCGGGCCGAAAAAGTCCAGATTCTGCCCGCGCAGCGGATTCACGCCCAGCAGATTGATATGGTCGCGCATGAGCACGAGCTGACCCGGCCGATAACTTTCGTTTATCCCGCCCGCCGCGTTCGTGACGACGAGGTTTTTCACGCCGAGGACTTCCATCAGGCGCACGGGAAACGTCACTTCCTCCATATTATATCCTTCGTAGTAGTGCAGCCGGCCCTGCATGATCATTACATAGGCGGCGCCGCAGTTTCCCAGCACCATATTGCCCTTGTGCCCGGGCGCGGTCGATAGGGGAAAATGCGGGATATCCTCATAGGGGACCACCGTTTGCTCCGTCACGTTTTCCGCGAACCCTCCCAGGCCTGAGCCGAGGATAAGGCCAAAATCCGGCGTCCGGAGCAGTTTCTTTTCCACAAAATTCCTGGCTACGTTCAAGCGCGCCATCATTTTTTCTTCAGTCAGCATACATACATTCGCCGGGCAAATCCCGGCGCTCCTTTCCTTTTTTCTGTAGTGTCACTCATGTCACTCGGTTTTCGCGCCGCGCGCGCGGGGATGCGCCTGACGGAAAACCTCCCACAGACGCTTGCCGGTCAGATGGGTGTAAATCTGCGTGGTCGATATGTCGGCGTGGCCGAGCATTTCCTGCACAAATCGGAGATCGGCGCCCCCGTCCAGAAGATGGGTGGCGAAACTGTGCCGGAACAAATGCGGATAGAGGGAAACATCCAGTCCCGCCAGTTGTCCGCGTTTTTTGACGATTTTCCAAACCCCTTGCCTGGTGAGGACCCGGCCGCGCGCGTTCAAAAAAAGGCTGTTGCGTTCCGTGACCGTAGGCCGCGGATTTTTGGCGAGCAGCGCGTGTCTGCCCTCCGCGCTGTAAACAGCCAAGCTTTTCAGCGCCGGTTCTCCCAGCGGCGCCAGCCTTTCTTTGTCGCCCTTGCCCCGGCAGCGCAAATATCCCAATTCAAATGATATATCATTCATGCTGAGACCGGTAAGCTCGGATACGCGCAAACCGCTGCCGTAAAGGACCTCCAGCATCGCGTTGTCCCGCAGGGCCGCCGGTTTCCCGCTCGTGTCCGGCGCGAGCAGACGGCCGATGACTTGCGGCGTCAGCACGACCGGCAGCGTCATTTCCGTTTTGGGATTCACGAGATAAAGCGTCGGGTCGTCCTCGCGAATTTGTTCGTCAACCAGATAAGCAAAAAAGCCTTTCAGCGCGGCGGCACAGCGCGCCGCCGAACGGTTGGCCGCTCCCTGCCGCCTTAATTCCGATAAAAACTCCGTCAATTCGGAAGCCGTGCAGGTTTCCGCGTTCAGCCGCCGCGCCGTGAAAAACTCGGCCAGCTTGCCGATATCCCGCTTGTAAGCCATTTGGGTATTCTGGCTGAGCCCCCGCTCCATTTGTAAGTACAGTAAGTACTCCGCGATCAATTCTTTGATATTTCCCGCCCTCCGCCTCAGCAACCCGCGCGCGCCTTAAAGATCAGGAGACCGAGTACGGTTTTCGCGTCGATAAACTCACCGCCGCGCAGACGGGCAAAAGTTTCGGCCCGCGGCAGGCGGACCACACGCAAAAATTCATCGTCGTCCGCGGCCAGCGGCGACCAGACGAGACTGTGGGCGCCGTAAACATACATTTTTTCATCAGAAAAACCAGGCGAACTGTAAAACATACCCCAAAATTCCAGCTCCGCGTCATAGCCCGTTTCCTCCCGCAGCTCGCGGCGCGCGCAAATAAGCGGCTCCTCGCCCCGCTCCAGTTTGCCGGCCGGGATCTCCAGCGTGACCGCTTCCAGAGCGTAACGGTACTGGCGCACAAAGAGAAAACTCCCCTCCCATTCGGCGACGACCGCCACCGCGCCCGGATGCCGCACTATTTCCCGCGTCGCTTTTTTCCCGTCCGGCAAAAGGACCGTGTCTTTTTCCACCCGGAGGATCTTGCCGTCGTAGATTGTATCCGTACTCACAGGAGTTTCCGCGAGTTCCCGCCACTCCCGCTCCGGACTCATTTTTTCCATGCCGCCTCCAGTTGAAAACTTTCATATAATTAAGGGACATGTTAGCACGGAATCTCTTGCTTTGTCAACGAATTTTTGCGATCGCCTCGATTTCAACGCGCGCGCCTAACGGCAAAGAAGCGACGCCCACAGTGGTCCGCGCCGGATAGGGTTCGGCAAATTGCATTTTGTACACTTCGTTCATCGCCGGGAAATCGTTCATATCCGTGAGGAAAACGTTGACTTTTTGCACGTCGTCAGAAGTCAGCCCGGCTGCCTCTAACACGCTGAACAGGTTTTTAAACCCTTGCTCCGTTTGCGCCTTAATATCCCCTGCGGCCAGTTTTCCTGTGTTAGGATCGACCGGCGTCTGTCCCGATAAAAATATCAGCCCGTCCGCGTCTACTCCGTGTGAATAAGGGCCCGCGCTCGCCAAGTTCCGCGCGGTTATTCCTTTTCTTGCCATATTTACCTCTCCTTTTCTATCCCAATTCCAACTGCCTTTACGCCGGCGGGAACAGCTTCAGCAAATTCGCCGTCTCAATGGCGGCCATCGCGGCGTCAAACCCTTTGTTGCCTGCTTTACTGCCCGCCCGCTCGATCGCCTGCTCAATATTGTCCGTGGTCAGCACGCCAAAACTGACGGGGATCCCGGTGGCCAGCGTGACCTGGGCGATGCCTTTGCTGACCTCGGCGCTCACATAATCAAAATGAGGGGTCGCGCCGCGGATGACGGCGCCCAGACAGACGATCGCGTCGTATTTTTTGCACAGAGCCGCTTTTTTAGCGACCAGCGGGATTTCAAACGCGCCTGGCGTCCAGACCAGATCTATGTTTTCCGGCAAGGCCCCGTGGCGCAATAGCGCGTCTTCCGCGCCGCCTATGAGTTTGCTCGTGATGAATTCGTTGAAACGGGAGGCGACGAGACAGAATTTAAGGCCCTGAGCGATGAGTTTTCCTTCGATAACATTAGGCATGATTTCCCCTCCGAATAATTATTTGGCTTCTGACCGGAACGCGAAATTTCGGTGTCGTTCTTACACGGTTCCTTCGTCGCTGCTTCCGGATAGATAGTGGCCCAGTTTGGATTTCTTCGTGACCAGGTATTTCTTGTTTTCCGGGCGCGGCGGGATCTCGATCGGCACGCGTTCCAGCACTTCGATCCCATATCCTTCCAGCGCCACGATCTTGCGCGGGTTGTTCGTCATCAGCCGGACTTTTTTCACCCCGAGATCGACGAGGATCTGGGCGCCGATGCCGTAGTCCCGCAGATCGGGGGCGAAACCCAAATCGATGTTGGCCTCGACGGTGTCGCGCCCTTCTTCTTGCAGTTTATAGGCTTTGATTTTATTGAACAAACCGATGCCCCGGCCTTCCTGCCGCATATAGAGCAGCAGCCCGCGCCCGGCCCGCTCGATCTGAGCCAGCGCCGCCGCCAGTTGGTCGCGGCAGTCACAGCGGCGGGAGTGAAAAACGTCGCCGGTCAGGCATTCCGAATGGACGCGCGTGAGTACAGGCTCGCCGTCGCTGATATCGCCCTGAAACATAGCCAGATGCTCCTGATGGTCGATATGGCTGCGATAGGCGACGGCGCTGAAATGGCCGTATTCCGTCGGCAAATCGATCCGCTCCGTGACTTCAATGAGTTTTTCGTGCCGGCGGCGGTAGAGGATCAGGTCTTTGACCGTTATGAATTTCAGATCGTGTTTTCGGGCAAAAAGAGCCAAATCGGGGACGCGCGCCATCGTCCCGTCGTCTTTCATGATTTCGCACAATACGCCCGCCGGCGTCAGTCCGGCCAACCGCGCCAGATCCACCGCCGCCTCCGTGTGACCGGTGCGGACGAGGACCCCGCCCTCCCGTGCCTGCAGCGGGAAAATATGTCCCGGGCGGCGCAGATCATCCGGCCGGCTGCCTGGAGCGACGAGGACCCGGATGGTTTCCGCCCGTTCATAAGCGGAAATGCCGGTCGTGGCGGTCGAAGCGTCTACGCTGACGGTAAAAGCCGTGCCGTGGGGGTCGGTATTGAGATCCACCATCTGGCCCAGCCGGAGGGCGGTCAGTTTTTCCGCCGTCAGGGGCGCGCAAATCAGTCCCCGCCCGTTGGTGGCCATGAAATTAACGGCGTCGGGCGTGACTTTTTCGGCGGCCATGATGAGATCGCCTTCGTTTTCCCGGTTTTCGTCGTCCACGACCACGATCATTTTTCCGGCGCTGATATCCGCCAGCGCTTCTTCAATGGTGTTGAAAACGGTATCCATTATTTTCCTCCTTGCGGTTCAAATATGGTTCAGAAGCCGTGCCGCCGCAAGAATTCCGGCGTCAGACTTGACTCCTGTGGGGGGATGGCGCCCTGCTTCTGAAAATGCTCCACGTATTTTCCTAAAATATCCGTCTCCAGATTGAGAAGGGCGCCAGGCCGCGCGCGGCCGAGGGTGGTTTCGCGCAGCGTGTGCGGGATGATGGCGACGGTAAACGCCGCCGCTTCCACCGTCACGACCGTAAGGGAGATACCGTCCAGAGCGACAGAGCCTTTGGGGATTATCTGGCGCAGCAGGGCGGGGGGCGCCTCAACGGTCAGCGTCTCCGCGACGCCGGCCGCGGCGCGCCGCCGCAGAACACCGACGCCGTCCACATGACCGCTCACGATATGCCCGCCGAGACGGGAGGAGAGGGTGAGAGCCCGTTCCAGATTAACGGGCGCGCCCGGCGTCAGCGCACCCAGCGCGGTACTGCGCAGGGTTTCCGGCATGGCGTCGGCGGTAAAACGTCCTCCGCCAAGGGAGGTGACCGTCAGACAGGTGCCGTTCACGGCGATGCTGTCCCCGTCATTCGTGCTCGCAAGCACCTTTTCCGCCTTGATCGTGAGCAAAGCGTTCTCCCGCCGCTGATCGATCCGCTCCAGGCTGCCGACTTCTTCGATGATACCGGTAAACACGCGATTACCTCCTTACAAGGGGCCGGATTCAGGGAGCGGCGCTCCCGGGCCGATATAGGCGCTTATTTTGAGATCGGGGCCGATAAATTCCGTTTCCAGATCGCGGAGAGGGATCGCGTCCGCCATCCGCGCAAGCGACAGGCCCTGGAGGGGAGAAGCGCCGGCGCCGCCGATAAATTTAGGGGCGATTATGAACTCGACCTTGTCGATCAGGCCGGCGGCGAGCATATGTCCGGCCAGCTCACCGCCGCCTTCCAGCAATACGCTGTTCCAGCCCCGCCGCGCTATATCGCGCATGAGCTCCGGCAGCGGCACATGCTCCGTCTCCGAGTACGGCCAGACCTCGACGCCGGAGCGGGCGCCGAGGGCCGCGCGCCGGTCAGCCGGGGCGCGGGCTGACGCGGCCAGAACGCACAGGGAAGCGGGGGAGCGGGGGATAAGCGCCTGAGCGTCGTCCGAGACCGATAACCCGCCGTCTACGATTATACGCACGGGGTCGCGCCCGCCGGGCAGCCGGCACGTCAAGGCCGGATCGTCCTGTCTTAACGTGCCGCTGCCCACCATGACCGCGTCATGGTATGCGCGCAGCTCGTGCGCGCGCCGGCGGGCGCTGGGGCCGGAGACCCAGCGGGCGTCGCCGGAGGCGGCGCTGATTTTACCGTCCAAGGTCATGGCGCTTTTATAGAGGACAAAAGGCAGCCCCCGCGTCATGGTTTTAATAAACGCCTCGTTGAGCCGCGCCGCCTCCGTGGCCAGCATCCCCGTTTCCACGGCGATACCCGCCGCGCGCAGCCGGCACAGGCCTTTCCCGGCGACAAGCGGATTCGGATCCGTCATGGCGCAGACGACGCGCCGAACGCCGGCCGCGATCAGCGCGTCGCAGCAGGGCGGCGTCCGGCCGAAATGCGCGCATGGCTCTAGGGTGACGTAACCGTCGGCTCCGGCGGCCCGGGCGCCGGCCGCGCGCAAAGCCAGAATTTCGGCGTGCGGTTCGCCGGCTTTTTGATGAAAACCCTCGCCGACGACCGCGCCGCCCGAGGCGACGACGCAGCCGACCATCGGGTTGGGGCTGGTGCGCCCTCTGGCCCGCGCGGCCAAATCCAGCGCCCGGCGCATATAGTTTTCTTCAGCCATGTTTTACTTTTACCCCTCAAACAACAAAATGCCCCGGAAATTCCCCGGGGCGAACGTAAAACAGACATCACTCCGGAACAAAAGTCCCGGAGAAACCATCTCTTTCCATCCAGACTGTAAGATCTCAGACGATATCGGAGAGATCATAACTGTCGGCTCCGTAATCACAACGGATCTGCCTTGGGAAGCACTGATTGATCAGCATTTCCCTTGCGGCTCGCGGGCTGTACCGCCGGTAAGGAATTACACCTATCCCCAGAGAATCATTATTAAGGTAAGAACCAGACTTTATTGTAACATGTACGGCAGATGTTGTGAAGGGGTTTTAAAAATAAGTTTTACGAGGGACCTTCCCGGACGCTCAGGAAAGCCAGCCCGCCAACCAAAGCCGGCAGGGCGAAAATAAGAAAGGTGGTCGGCACCGGCAGCGACCAGTCCAGCAGGATCCCCCAGACGGCGGAGCCGCAGATCGCGCCGGCGCGCCCGATGCCGTTATACCAGCCGAGACCGGTCGTGCGGAGGGAAGCGGGGTAGTAAGAAGACACATACGCGTTGGCGATATTTTGCGCGCCAAAAACGCCGGCGCCCGCCAAAAAAAGGACGGCAAATAAAGCCGGCCCCGGCGCGTGGATTCCCAGCGCGTAAACGCTGACGGCGCTCAAGACATAAAGCGCCACCAGCGTCTTACGCGCTCCCAATTTGCGGTCGGCCAGAGAAGCGAAGAGGAAGGAGCCGATGATGCCGCCGATATTCATGACGATAGGAAATATCAGGCTGGAGTCCATGCTGTTGCCGCTCCGGAGCATAAGTTCCGGCAGCCAGGTGCCGAGCCCGTATATCAAAAAGAGGGTCATGAAACAAGCTGTCCAGAAACAAAAATGATTGCGCCGGGCGCCGACCCGGAAGAGCGCGTTTCCCGGCTCGGCCGCCGCGGATTGCCCTTCACTTCGCTCCCGCGTATCCGCCGGCAGATATTTCTGCAGGAACGGCGCCAAGAGCAAAGTTACGCCCCCCAGCCACAGAACCACGTGCCAGCCGAAACGTTCCAGCGTCAGCAGCGAGACGAGCCGACCATCCCGGCTGCCGCGGCGCTAAGGCCCCATTCCGCCGCGAGCAGCGGCAATACGGCGCCGTAAAGGAAAATGTTATATCCTTCGCCGGTGGTGACTAAAAAGCAAAGCAGAAATAATATTTTGTGAAAGCGCGTTAATCCCATTCAGGTCTGATCCTTATTAAATCCCAAACAGGCTGCAGATATCCGCCCCGATCGTATCCCGAAACTCGTCATAAACAGGATACACGGCTTCCTGCCAGGCGGCGATCTCCTCCGGCGTAAATTCGATGATGGTCATGGTTTGCGTCAGTTCTTCTTTCAGAGTGGTTTCATAATCCTCCGAGACTTGCCGCTGGTACTCGGTCGATTCAAGGGCTGCCTCGTTCAAGACTTGCCGGACGTCCTCCGGCAGACCGTCCCAGAAGGTCTTATTGGACAAAAGAATGACCGGGGCGTAGCAATGCGACGACAGCATGAGGTAATCCTGGACTTCGTTAAATTTGCGACCGGCGATGGAACTGAGGGGGTTTTCCTGTCCGTCAACGGCGTGCTGCTGCAGAGCGGTGAAAAGCTCGCCCATGGAAGTGACCGTCGGTTGGGCTTTCAAGAGGTTGAACATGGAAATAAACGTCGGGCTGTCCATCACTCGGATCTTCATGCCGGCCACATCGCCGGGCAGATGGATCTCCTTGCTGCCGGTCGTCAGATGGCGAAATCCGTGTTCCCAGAGCGCCAGACCGTGCAATTGTTTTTCCTCCAGCAGGCTCATCAAATACTGGCCGGCTTCGCCGTCGCAGGCCGCCCGGGCCGTCTCAAAATCGGAGAACAGATAGGGCAGAGAGAAGACCTGCCAGCGCTGATCGAACTGCTCGTAGATGGAGGGCAGCACACAGGCGAGATGCACCGAGCCGGTCTGCACCATTTCGATCGTCGTGCGCTGATCGTTGTTGGAAAGCTGACCATCCGGGTAATACTCAAATTTGACCCGTCCCGGCGCCTTTTCCTCCACTAATTCCATAAGTCTTTTTGCTCCCAGATCCCAGGGACCGCCAGTCGTATTGTCCATAGCGAAGATGATGGTGACCGGCTCGGTGGCGGCGTCCTGCCCCGCCGCCGGGGTGTTCGCGGCGGGCGCTCCGCCGCCGCAGCCGACTGCCAAGAGCGCGATGAGACATAGAGATAACGCGAAAAACAGATTCCTTTTACCCATAACCTTTTGAACCTCCTTTGTTTCACCTCGTTGTTTTAAGAAAATTCAGACAGGCATCCCCATGAGTCTGGGGACGATCAGGACCAGCCAGGGCACGAACGTGATCAGAAACAGGGCTACGACTGTGGAAGCCACGAAGGGGAGGATCTTGCCGGCCACCTTTTCTATTGGCGTCTCGGCGATACCGCAGGCCACAAAAAGGTTGACCCCGAACGGCGGCGTCATCATGCCGATCTCCAGGTTGGTGACCATGATGAGGCCGAAATGCACGGGATTGATCCCCATCTGCAATACCATCGGCATCATGATCGGCGTGATGATGATCAGGGCGGCGGTGCTGGACATGAAGCAGCCCAAGAACAGAAAGAGCACGTTGCAGGCGATCAGGAATTTGATTGGCGTGTTGAAATTGGCCATAAAGATTTCCGCCAGGCGGGAGGGCAGATTCTCGACGGTGATCATCCAGCCGAACGGGGCGGACATCGCCATGATGATCATGCAAACCGCCGACATGATCGCGGAATCGACCAAAATCTTCTTGAACTGCGTCAGTTTGATCTCCCGGTAGACGAAGGTGCCGACGATAAAGCCGTAAACGCAGGCGACGCCGGCGGATTCCGTGGGGGTGAACACGCCGGAGTAAATGCCGCCCAAAATGATGACCGGCATGAGCAGGGCCAGCGAAGCTTCTTTTAGCGCTTTCAGCAGGATGAGCGGGGTTTTTTCGATCTTTTCGCCGATATAACCCTTGCGCACCGAGATGAAATAGTTCACCGCCATGAGCATCAGACCGATCAGGATGCCGGGCACGAATCCGCCGGCGAAAAGCGCCCCGATGGAGGTGCCGGTTAGAGCGCCGAACACCACCATGGGAATGCTCGGGGGGATGATGACGCCGATGCCGCCCGAAGCGGCCTGCAAAGCGGCGGCGTAGTTCTTGTCGTACCCGGCCTGCACCATGCTGGGGATCATGATCAGGCCGAGCGCCGCCACGGTGGCCGGGCCGGAACCGGAAATCGCCGCGAAGATCATGCTCGTCAGGATGGCGACGTGGCCAAGGCCGCCGGGAAAACTCCCCACCAGCAACTTGGCGAAATTGATCAGCCGTTTGGAGACTCCGCCGGACTGCATGAGGTTTCCCGCCAGAATGAAGAAGGGCACGGCCATCAGAGTGAAGTTATTGGCGTTGCCGTACAGGCTTTGCACGATCGCCACATCGGGCAGATTAGTCGCCAGCAAAATGGACAGCACGCTGGAAATGCCGAGCGCAATCGCGATGGGGACGTTGAACAGCAGACCGGCAAAAAATGAAATCAGCAGGATAGTGCTTCCGGCAGTCATAGTTCCTCCTTTACCGTCGCGGGAGGGTGCGAGATCGCCTGGATCTCGCCGACAGCCCGCATGAGGAAACGGATGGACATCAGGGCGAAACCGACCGGCATACAAGCGGTGGTCAGCCCGACCGGCAGGCGGGTGACCGGCAGCAGTTGATTCAGGACGGTCTGGTTTATCACCATTTTCAGGCTGCTGTAGGTTAAGAAAAGGCAAATGCAGGTGCAGGCCAGATAGATCAAAGCCTGGAAAGCGGTGCGCATACGGTAAGGGAACAGATTGACGATAGCCGTCACTCCTAGGTGGGAGCCGTATTTCACGCCAAGGCTCGCCCCGATGAAGGTCGCCCAGACGAAGAGGGCGCGCATCGTCTCCTCGGTCCAGGGAGCCGATAAATGCAGGGCATAGCGGCATAAAACCTGGAAGAAACAGATGACAGGCATGAGAATGAACAGCAGGCAGAGAAAGTATTCCTCAAAAAACAGGATGATCTTGTCCAAAATCTTCATGGCCTTCTCCTTTGGCTGAGGATCAGTAGCAAGGCACGACGATGATCTCCTGCGGCGTCTTATGGATCAGTTCCGCGCCCTGTTCCGTCAGCAGATAATCGTCGCAGCTGAAGGCGTAGGTCTGGAAATCAGGGGTGAGGGCGATAGGGTGTACGGCAAGGAACATATTGCTCTGCAGGAGCATGGTTTCGCCGGGCTGGAAACCGGGACGCTCCACGAGGTCGTAGCCTTGACCGTGGATCATCAGGCGTTTGTCGGCCAGATAGCCTTTGCCGACCATAAACTCATTCACCTGTTCCGCCACGGTATAGGGCAGGACGCCGGGCTTGAGCAGCCGGGCCGCCAGATGCTGAGCCTCGACCGCGGCGGCGTAAGCCTTGACCAGTTCCTCCGGCGGTTCGCCCAGAGACCAGGTGCGCGCGATCTCGCCGTAATAACCGCCGGGTCCGTTGACCTCGATCATGATCAATACCTGGTCGCCTTTTTTGATCTGCCGGTTTTGGTAAAAAGGGTGAAACTGACCGGTCTGGGAACCCGGCGACGACGAGCCGATCATGATCAGGAACTCCTCGCCTCCGAGATCGAACAGGATCTTGACGATTTCGCCGCGGATCTGGTATTCATATTTACCGGGGCGGATGATCGTCGGCATGGCCGCGCAGATGATGTCCTGCACCCGGCAGGCTTCGCGGCAGCGCTCGATCTCCTCCGGGCTTTTGACCGCCTTTATCGCGTCGATTTCATCGGTCATGTCCACCAGCTCGACGCCGCTCAGTTTTTCCTCGATATATTTGTAGAGGAAAAGGGGGAACTTGCCGGCGCCGAGGATAGCCACGCGCTTGTCGCCGCGCCGCTTGATGGCGTCCGCGACCAGTTCCGCGTCCATAGGGTCCGTGTAGTTCAGCGTGCGAAAATAAGGGCGCATTTGGCGCTGTTTGACGCCGCGGACCGCCCATTCCGGCGGCGAGGGCGGCAGAGGTTCGCCGCCGCTGTTGAACAGATACATCTCTTCATCAATAGGGAAATACACTGTTTTCGGGTAACAATGTTCGCCGGGAATGTCGCACAGATAGCGCACGTATCCGCCGAGCCACTTGTTGTCGTCGCTGGCGAGCAGCCCGTCCACGCCTTTTTCTTTCATCGCCGCCCGAATGAGTTTCCAGCGTCTTTCCAGTTCGGTCAAAGAAATAGGGGTGCGCACAGAACGTTCAACAGACATGGTAAATTCCTCCTATCAAGATATAATTGAACTACATCTTTAATAGAATCGCAAGATCCATGCCAAGCTTTGTGAATTGCGAAAATAATCTGGCTAATGAAGCGTTGATTCGCTGCTAGACCGCCGGCGTCGCGATCCGCGTAATACGCGCGCTCATCGCAGCGAAACGCGGCTGCCCTGTTACATGGCGTGATTTTTCTAGAATTTATAGAATTTATAGAAATCAGCGATCCGCGGCCTGCTGCCCGGAGCGCAAACCAGTCAGGCCGTAAAAGCGCATTTTATTGTAGAGAGTAGCCAGCGAGATGCCCATTTCCTGGGCGATTCGCTTCTTGGCCTGTACGCTGTGGCCATAGATTTTGATTTTGCTCGCCATGAGACTGGCTTCCAAATCCTGACGCGTGCGATGGTTTGACAGCGGAGAATCTTTCTGCAAGCCTAAGCCTGCAAAGCTGGAGGGGTTTAGCGGTATGACATCCGCCGCGGGCGCGGAGTTCAGGCGCTGCAATCGCGGCGGCAAATGCTCCGGTCTCAGGATATTGCTGTCGGTGAAACAGAGAATAGCGCTGATGGTATTGCGCAGTTCGCGAATATTGCCCGGCCAGGGGTAAGAGTGGAAAAACGCCAAAGTGTCCGGGTGAAAAAACCGGTCGAACGAGTCATTCTGCGCTTTCAGGAAATGCTCCGCCAAACCCTCGATATCTCCCGGTCTTTCCCGGAGCGCGGGTATCTCCAGCAAAAGGACGCTCAGGCGATAGTAAAGATCCTCCCGGAAGGTGCCGGCATAAACCATTTTTTCAATATTCTGATGTGTGGCGCATATCAAACGCACGTTGACATTGATGGGTTTCGTGCCGCCCACCCGGGAAAACTCGCCGGTTTCCAAAGTACGCAAAAGCTTGGCCTGCATTTCGAACTTCAGGTCGCCGATCTCATCTAAAAACAGAGTACCGCCGTCCGCGATCTCGAAAAGCCCTGGTTTCCCGCCTTTAGCCGCGCCGGTGAACGCTCCGCTCACATAGCCGAACAGTTCGGACTCCACCAGGTTTTCTGACAGGCAGGCGCAGTTCAAAGCGACAAAAGGCCGGCCCGTGCGAAAACCCGCGTTATGGATCGCCTGAGCGAACGCGTCTTTGCCGGTCCCGCTCTCGCCCTGCAGCAGCACGGCGTGGTTCTTCTCCGCCGCCTGCCTGGCCAGCGTCACCGTCTTACGGATCGCCGCGCTGTCGCCAATGATATCGTCGAAAGTCATATATGCCTGATGCTGGGTATGCAAATCGTCGCGGAGTTTGTGCAAGCGGGCGCGGTAGTCCAGCATCTTGCGCCGGAGGTCTTCCACTTCCTTAAATATCGTGACGCCGCAGATGATCTCCCCTTCTTTATTGAACACCGGGGATATGGATAAATATGTTTCTTTATTGCCCCGTATCATGAGGCGGATGCCTTCCTTGGGCTTGCCGCTCGCGATCACGTCAAAAATCAGCGGATTTTTCACCAGTTCCGTGAGTTTTTTGCCAATCAGTTCTTCCAGTGGTTTCCCGTAAAGAGTTGCATACGCCTCATTGGCATATACAAGTTGACCTTCCTTGTTCGCGATAATCACGCCGTCCGTCATAGAATCAAAAACAGAACGGAAGAAGTCCCGCTCATTCATAATCGGAAAATTCTGATATTGGAGCATGTCCATCACCTCAGCGACAGAGTATGTGCCATGGCTGCGCGCGAAGGATTTAAGGAACTGTCAATAACATTTTTATTTTACCACCTTTGCCCGCTTTTCGCCATATTTATTTCCGCCAGTCCCTAAATTCTTCCTCAGAGGCGTAAAACACATTCATGTCGATGTATTTTTCAGCAGTATACCACATTGGATAGACTGCGGGAAAACAAATCTGAGCGTCCTATAACAAAGAAACATGGATTTCCCAATATTTTTGTGCTACAATGACGTTGAAAGCGAGGGAATTTGCTTATGCCAGTGCCGAAAATTTACCTTGAAATGATTAGAGAACGGGAAGAACCAAAGGCCATGAAAGAAATCCACGATATTCGCTTGCAAATTCAAGAAGAAACCAAGAATATGACGGTCGATGAGATCGCGGCTTATTATGCCGATGCCGTGCGCAACGCGGAAAAAGTCTACGGGGTCAAATTCCGGCGCGCAGGCGGCGACCCCACCGCTCCGAAAGCGGCGGAAGTAGTATAATGAGAAGGCTGGGGCTGTATTCCCGGCAAAGCTTATGACGACCGACAAAACGAAAATATTATACGCCGCCTCGACTTTCCGTCATTTGGCTCAGTTTCATCTGCCCTATCTCGCTTTTTTACGCGAACGCGGCTTTATCGTCCATGCCGCGGCGGGCGGACCGGCGGCTGATTTGCCGGCGGGTGCGGCCGACGCCGTGTGGTCGGCGCCGCTGGAAAAAAGCATGACTTCCCTGAGCAACTGGCGCGGCGTGTTATGGTTTTATCGCTTGCTCCGCCGGGAAAAATACGCCCTTTTGAGCGTACATACCTCATTGGCGGCTTTTTTCCTGCGTCTGGCGGCGATGGGGCCGGGACTGGGGCCGGGACTGGGGCCGCTCCAAGTGATGAATACAGTCCACGGGTATTTATTCGCGGCGGAGGCTCGCTCCGACGCCCGCCCGGATTTCCGGGACAGGCTGCTGCGGGCGGCGGAGCGAGTGACGGCGCGCCGCACTGATTGGCTCCTGTTGATGAACGGGGATGATTACAATTACGCGGCGGCGCGGCGTCTGGGCCGGGAAACGCGGCAGATACCCGGCAAGGGCGTGGTTCTGGCGCGTTTCCCCGCCCCCTCCCC
>JAISAH010000020.1 GCA_031266805.1 Gracilibacteraceae bacterium | reverse complement strand
GAGATCCATCACGCCAAGGAAGAAGGGATTGTTTTCAAACTGCTGACCAACCCGCTGCGCATCGACCCGGGCGAGAGCGGCTGGGTCAAGAGTCTGCGCTGTCAGGAGATGAAGCTGGGCGAGCCGGACGCCTCCGGGCGGGCGCGGCCAATCCCCGTCGAGGGCAGCGAGTTTGATATCGAGACCGAATGTGTGGTCATGGCCATCGGCAACTCCCCCAATCCTTTGATCAGCCGGACGACGGAAGGACTGGAAGTGAACCGGCACGGTTGTCTGGTGCTGGCGGACGAGGACGCCATGCTGACCACGCGGCAGGGGGTATACGCGGGCGGCGACGCGGTGACAGGCGCGGCCACGGTCATTTTGGCTATGGGCGCGGGCAAGACGGCGGCGCGGTCCATCGACGAGTACATTCAAAATAAAAATTGACTTGGATAAGCGAAAAGACGGCGCGGTTCGCGTCGTCTTTTTTCGTTCCCTCTCCCGGCGTTCCCCTCCTCCCGTCATTCCGGCTTCATGCCGGAATCCAAAAGACCTTAGACCGCGCGCTGGATATGACCGGAGCGCAAGCATCTGGTGCAGACTCTGATGTGTACGGGCGCGCCGTTGACGACCGCGCGCACCCGCTGCAGATTTGGTCTCCAGACGCGTTTAGTGCGGATATGTGAATGGCTGACATTCATCCCGGCGGTGACTCCCTTGCCGCAAATGGCGCAAACTCTGGACATAAAGACTCATTCCTTTCTGTGGCGTTGTAACAAAATAATATTTTACCAGAAAACGGCCGTAAATGCAACGCCGCGGAAGAAAACGGCGCAGATATTTTTTGCCATTTTTATCCAATAAGTTCACAGGTAAATTCTTCTCTTTCATGATCCTTACGCCTCGTAGTTGCGCAGTATATTTTGGGCGATCTCGCGTTTTGCCGTCCGCAGATCCATCGCCTGTTTTTCTATATAGCGGTGCGCCTGCGCCTCCGTCATGTTCAAATACTGGATCAACGCGCATTTGGCCCGGTCGACGAGCCGCAGCTCCTCGATCTTGTTTTGCAGCTTCGAGTTTTGCAGTTTCAGGCCGACGATGCGCCGGCGGGAGGCGGCCATCAGCTTCAGGGACTGGTGAAATATTTGCCGGTTCAGCGGCTTAGCCAAAACAAAAACCCCATGATCCGCGACGCGGGCTTCCACCTCGTCGGCGATCTCGTTTTTTACGATCAGGATTATGCCGGCAGAGGTGTTTTCCAGCGCGGCAAAAGCCAAGTCGTGGCCGAATTCATCCGTAAGCGGCGTATTGATGACGACGAGGTCGTAGTCGTTGGCGCGCAGCAACCGGCGAGCCTCATTGCCGGAGCGGACAAATGTGATCTGGGTGTAAACCGTTTCTTTCAGCACCTGCAGAAAAAAATCCCGCGATTTTTCTGAGCCGCTCACCACGAGCGCGTAGTCCACCGCAGCCATCACCTCTCTTTTCGCGCGCCGCGACCGTCAGGAACTGGCAATAAATAAAGCGTACCGTTCCTACTAGACGACCGCAAAATAAGTTTCCCGCTCAAAAAGGTCTTTGTCGTCCGCCGCCAGATATGCCTGCCATTCGTCTTTTTTGGCCGCGACGTAACCATCCGCCAGCGCCGGCGTCAGGCAGTCCCGCCAGAACCGGCTTTTTTCCGCCAGAGCCAGCGCTTCGCCCAATGTGGCCGGCAAAGCGGGGACTGTCGCGCCGCCCGATTCATCGAAATCCAGCGGCTTTGTGAGCGGCAGTTTTTGCTCCAGCCCTTCCAGTCCGGCCTTGATCAACAGCGCAAAAGCCAGATAGGGATTACAGGCCGGGTCGGGAGAACGGATCTCCATGCGCGCGTACTCGCCCGTGGCCGCCGGTATGCGCACAAGCTGAGAACGGCTCCCCAACCGCCAGCCGACGCGGGTCGGCTCGGCTCCACGCCGGTAGGAATTCGTCAGCGGGTTCAGCGCCGCCGTTATTTCCGCCGCGCGGTTCAGGATCCCGGCGACGAAACTTCTCGCTTCTCCTTCTTGGCTGGTTATGCCGCCGCTGAAAATATTATAGCCGCTTTTGAAAAGAGAAATATTGACGTGCAAACCGCTGCTGTTAGCGTCAGGCAACGGGTTGGGCATAAAGGAGGCATAGAGCCCGTTGCGGGCCGCGATGCTTTTGACTACGCTGCGAAAACTCACGAACTGGTCGGCCGCCGTCAGCGCGTCGCCATGGCGGAAACATATCTCGTTTTGTCCCGGACCTTGCTCGTGATGAGAGCTTTCCGGCTGGATGCCCATTTCCTCCAGCGTAAGGCAGATGTCGCGCCGCACGTTTTCCCCGCGGTCCAGCGGGGAGACGTCAAAATAACCGGCCTGATCCTGCGGTTTCCGAGTCGGGTTCCCGTCTCCGTCAAGCTCAAACAGATAAAACTCACATTCCGGGCCGATCTTGCACAGGCAACCCCGCTCTTTCAGTTCCTCAGTCACGCGCCGCAGCAAAGCGCGCCCGTCGCCGGCAAAGCCGCGCCCGTCCGCGTGCCTGATATGGCAGTACATGCGAATAACGCGCCCCTGACTCGGGCGCCAGGGCAAAACGCTCAGCGTGTCCAGATCCGGATGCAGATAAAGATCCTCGCGCGCGGGCGAAAATCCGCGAATCAGGGCCGGGTCAAACGATACGCCGTTTTCAATCACTCGCGGCAGTTCCTCCGTCATCACAGAAATGTTTTTCAAGGCGCCAAACATGTCGCAAAAAGCCAAACGAATGAATTTTACGTCATGCTCCCGCGCGAAATCAAAAATATCCCGCAAAGCTAATGCCATTTTTTACCACCCCTTCAAGGTTCTGCGCGCCGATCGGCAGTTCGCGCGTGACCTTTCTCATCCCCCTGTTCCCCGTGAACAGAGGATTTTTCCTAGCATAAATTATCTCTTGAACACTTCGATTTGTCAATTGGTGTATTGGGAACCGCCAGCAAATAACCTTCTATCATCCATCTATTTGAGTTGCCGCAAGATTCACAAAAAATTCACGCTGCATCCTTCCAACCCTCTTGACAAACAGGCGTGCAATCTGAAAAAATATAGGGGGTGATAAATTAAGGGACTGTGTGAAAATAAAAGAAAGAGGATGCGGATCATGAACATGGATGGAAAACAGAAAAGACCGGCAAGAACGCTGATAAAAATCTCCGCCTTGGGTGTTTGCCTGATATTGCTTTTTGCCGCCGCCGTCTACGCGCGGGGGATCCAGGACGACGCCATCGCCGCCGCTGAAAAACAGTCTGCACTGGAGATCTGCGCCGCTCCGCCCCTGAGTTTTGCCGAAGAAACGGAAAACCCCGCCCCGCCCGCGGTGAAACCGGCGCCTAAAGGAACGGGCCTTATCGCCTATGGGAGCGACGCGGCGCGGCGCTTGAGTCCCGAGCAAGAGCAGCTGCTGCTGGATTATCTGTATCTGTATTACGAATCCCTCGCGGCGCTGAACGCCGCCGACCCCTCGCCCTTGTTCGCGGCCGGAGCGCGGGATCAGGCTCTGGCCCGGCGAACCGTCTGGCAGATCGCCGTGGGGCTGCGGATGGCGCAGGCGAGCGATCTGTCACTGGACTCTTATACCTACAAACTGACTGTTACCGATGTGACCGCCGAGGAAAACGGGGACTTGTCGCTTTCCGCCCTAGAGGACTCGGTTCAGCGCTTCCGGGCGTTCCCCGGCGTGGATTCCGAATCTTTTAACATACGCCACCGCTTCACCTTGACACAGACGGTCAGCGGCTGGAAATTAAACTCCCATATGCAAATAGACACGTCTAACTGGGTAGCCCTGGGCCCGCTGGCTTCCTTACTGCGCGGCGGCGGCAGCGACGTCAGCGGCGACATAGAAGCGGCGCTTGACGCGCAGCGCGACCTGATTGTCAACGCTCACGTCCTGAGCGCCGCCGCGCTGCGTGAACAGACGGCGCCCGCCGGCTCTTTCCGCTGGGAACACGATTATAACCGGGAAGCGGCGGTAGCGTACGCCAAGAAATGGGCCGGGAGCCGCAACGTTGATTGGCCGGACTACAGCCGCTACGGCGGCAACTGCGCCAATTATACCTCGCAAAGCCTATTAGCCGGCGGCATCCCCATGGATCATACCGGGACCAGCCAGTGGAAATGGTACGGCGCCACACCCAACAGCGCGCAGTCCGCCAGCGGTCGTTCTGTCTCCTGGGCGGGCGTTGAGGGTTTTTTGGGCTACGCGCTGAGCAACACCGGACATGGCCTGGTCGCCGACGCCAAAGCGCCGTTTTTGACCGGTCAGCTGGGTGATCTGATCCTGCTGGGCAGCGAGGAAGGCGCTTGGCGGCATATCGTCCTCATATCCGAGGTGGTCAAAGACGCTGACGGCAGGACCGTCGATTATCTTATCTGCTCCAACACCATGGATTTGCGCAATATGCCCATCAGCGCCTACCATTATTCACGGAAACAACTGATCAGGATATTCGGCTACAACAACTAACAGAGCCCATCAAATCAGCCAAACGGGAACGCATTAATTTTTCTTATCGATGGGGCGCAGGTCGCCCGCGAGACATACGACGCAGCCCGGGCCGATTTCCATTTTCAGCTGCCTTGTCATATCGTCAAAGTTGCTGTCGTCCGCCACAGGGTCCAACACGCCAAAATGCTTCGTCGCTCCGGATTTCAGGAGCATATTGGATCTCGTCTATCATAACGGGCGGGGAATACCGTTCCAAGAAGGCGGATGGTTCCGTTTTAGCGAATAGACGGTCGCCGGGATCATCCAAAGAAACGTACCTGCGTCCGCTCTCGCTTAAACGGTTCAGCAATGTCGTTTTACCGGACTGACGCGGGCCTGTTACCATCAATACAGGAAAAGTCCGGCTGATACGCCGCACAGTATCTTCGATTTTTCGGGTGATATACATTAACGTCCCCGCTTACCGTGCCCTCGCGAGCCGCCTGCGCGAACTCCGCCCGTCCGAACTCCGCCGGCGGGCCGACCGCCTCCCGCGCGCCCGCCGCCGCCTGCGCGCCCGCCGCCCGAGCCGGAAGACGAACGCGGGCGGGGCGTTTTCGTGGTGGTTTCGTAGAGGTAGATATCTTTCGTTTCTCTGATGATAAAACTGCCGGATTTCACATATTCATGCGCCAAATTTTGCGGGCGCGCCCGGTTCATGCCCGCTTTCATGACGAGCACCGCCGTCAGGGCGACCGCGAAAGCGCCGGCGACTATGACGGCCAAGAGCAAAACAAAATCCTCGGTTAAAGCGAAATCACCCAAACCCCGCATTTACACACCTCCGGCGGCCAGCCAGGCGACAGCCGCGCCTACGCCGCTCAGGCCGAGAAAAATACCGAAAAACCAGCCCCAGAACTTCCCCCAGGCCACAGGCAGCCGGCCGACGAATTTGCCTGTCTGCCCGTTCATCGCGAACAAATAATCGTTGCCCCGGTATTTGGTGTTCAGCAGCCAGACCGGCAGCAGGGCGTAGCGGATGGCGCCTTTTTTCAGCCGGATATTGACGGATTCAACATGGTAAGAGCTGTAGCCGCGGCTGCGCACGGTATCATCAAACAGCGAGCGGACGCTGGCGCGGATGCGTTCGTTCGCGCGTTTTTTGCCGGCGGCCGCATCCACGTCATAGCGGTCGGCGAGAAATCCGGACAGGTATGTAGTGGAAAAAGGCTGGCTTTGCCGGTAATCATACGGTTCCAGCGCTTCCATCAAAGCGTCATCCATCTTGGCGGAGCCGTCGACCGGCACCCGGGCGAACCCGACGTCTCCGGCGCGCAGGACGTGATAATGCCTCGTCGTGGTGTAATTATACCGGGAATCGCTGCGCGAGGACACGCGCGTCGCCTTATAGGATATCCGCGCGTCCGTGTCGCAGTCAAAAAGCCAGAAGGGAACATAAACGCCTCGAACGCGCTCTATGTGGTTTTGTTCTTTGAATGAACGCGGCAGCAACGGTTTTCGCTGATAAAATTTTTTCAGCGCCGCCATGGCCGTCTCTTTGTCCAATTGAAAAGGGACGACCAGATCCGGGCGCAGCCGCCCCTCCACCGATTCGCGCAAGATCATCACATTGTCGCAATACGGGCACTCGGCGGCGATGGTGACGGCGTCCCCGATCAGTTCCCCGCCGCAGGAAGGGCATACGGCCAGCCGCAAATTTTCCCGTTCCCCGGCCTGCCAATCGCCGCCGGAATCACGGCCATAACTCTCCCATTCGCAGTCCGCGTCGCCGAATCTGGCCTGTTCATATTCCTGCAGGGCAGCCGTCTCAAAACGGCTGTCACAATGGCCGCAGCGCATATACTGGCTGTCGCTGTCAAAAACGAGCGGCGCGCCGCAGCTGGGGCATTTATACTCTAAAACGTCAGGCATATTCGTTCCTTAAAAAGGGTCGCCGCACTCAGGGCAAAATTTCGGGGGCTTACCGCCGGGTTCCGGCGTCCAGCCGCATTTGTCGCAGCGGACATTCGCCGCCGGCCGGGGCTTGCCGCAATCGGCGCAAAAATTACCACTATTTGACACACCACAGGCGCATGTCCAACTCCGGGCTTCCGCGGTCCCCGGCCCGGCCGCCTGACGGGATTGCTGCTGTTGTTGCTGCTGTTGTTGCCGCTGCTGCTGCTTTTGCTGGAGAGCGAACATCTCCCCCGCGTTCGCGCCGCCGGCCTGCTGTGCCAGGCCGAGCCCCATAAAACCGGTCATCGCTCCCTGTTTATTGGCCGCCGCCGCCCGCATCGCGTCCGCCTGCGCCCCGACCAGCGCCGCGGCCGCCATACCCGGGTCGCGCATCACCGCGCTCTTTTGCAGTTGTTTGATCATGTTCTCGTCTTCTTCGGAAGCCGAAACCGAGTTGACGCCGATGGAAGCGATGGCGATCCCGCGCAGCTGCGTCCATTTGGGCGAGAGGACCTCGTTCAGCGCCTGAGCGAATTCCGCCGTATGCCCCGGCAGCGCGCTGTAACGGATCCCCAATTCGGAAACCTTGGCGAAAGCCGGCTGGAGCGCGGTGAGCAATTCCGTTTTCAGCATGCTGTCCAGCTGACCGCGATGATAGGTGTGTTCCACGTTGCCGCAGACGTTGGTGTAAAAAAGGATCGGATCGACGAGTTTGTAAGAATATTCCCCATGCAGCCGGATAGCGATATCTATGTCCAGGCCGATGTTCGCGTCCACCACGCGAAAAGGCAGAGGATTCGGCGTGCCGTATTTATTGCCGATGATTTCCTTCATGTTGAAATAATAAACGCGCTGGTCCTTACCCGGACTGCCGCCCATAGCGAAACGGGCCTTGATGTTTTTCAGGGAAGCGTCAATCCCCGCCCGCAAATCACCGCAGAAAAGAGCCGGTTCTGACGAGGCGTCATAAATGTATTCTCCCGGTTCGGCGCAGACGTCGGCCACTTTGCCCTGATCGACTATGATCATGCACTGCCCGTCCGCGACGGCGATACCGGAGCCGGCGGTGATGATATTGTCCTCGCCCCGAGTGTTGGAAGAACGCCTCGAGACGCGTTTTTGCCCCTTCGCCGCCAGCACGTCGGCGCTCAAAGCGTCGCAGCTGAAGAAATCCTTCCACTGATCAGCCAGAACTCCGCCCACGGAACCGATTGCCGCTTTAATAATACCCATTATTTTCCACCCCTTTGTTTAAGAAAACGATTTTCGCTTGTCTATTAAATAGTTACTGCCGGGCATTTGCTTCAGTTTATGCTTCAACTCCGAAGCGACGTCGGCGATTTCCAATTCATTGGAAAAACTGCGGTACATATTGGTAACAACGCTGAGGGACAAAGTGGAAATAGGGAATATTTCCGGTTGGCCCTTGCGGTTGGTCGTGGAGATAAACCCCTGCGCCAGATGCGCCTGATCATACAGTGACGCGATTTTTTCATCAAAACGGCGGATACATTCTTCACACAGCGCGCTCGCGTCGTCTGGCCCGGTGATAATCACAAAATCGTCGCCGCCGATATGGCCGATGAAATCGTCCGACCCCGCCAGAATTCTCAGGATATCCGCCATGAGCTTGATGGCCATGTCGCCCCGCATAAACCCGTAGATATCGTTGAAAGGCTTGAAATTATCGATGTCGATATATATGACCGCGAACTTGCTTTCCAGCGCGATGCGGCGGTTTATCTCATCCTTGATCTCCACGTTGCCGGACAGTCCCGTCAGCGGATTGGCCGACCGGTTGCGGGCCACGCGCCGCAGAGTGTTGCGCACGCGGCTCAGGAGCTCCCGCTCGTTAAAAGGTTTCGTTATGTAGTCGTCCGCGCCCAACTCCAGACCGGTCAGTTTTTCTTCCAGATTGGCGCTGGAGGTAACCAAAATAATAGGCATCAGATTATGCCTCTCCCGGTCGCGCAAAATACGGCAGACCTCAAACCCGTCCGGCGGAGGCATGACAATATCCAGAAGCACGAGATCGGGGCGTTCCCGGTCAGTCTGCTCCAGACCGTCCCGCCCGCCGCCGGCTTCCAGCACGTCATACTCCGCTTCTTTCATGATGCGGCACAATTGTGAGCGAAAAAAAACGCTGTCGTCGATCACCAATATCTTTTTTTTCAATGGCCAGCCACCCCCTGTCAGCTTATTATATTCTATCGCGGCCCGCCTGCTCTGTCAACACCAATTACAGTTTCATGAATCAGGCGAAATATTTTATGCTGCTTTTCTTCAGTTCCGCTTCGCTGAACAGGAGTTCGTATTCTTTTATGCCGATCATCTCCGCCGAGTCGCCGGCCAAAGCGCGGCAATCATCCTCACTGCGGGCGTGTATCATGGCGTAAACATTATACGGCCACCCCGGCGGGCTTTCCCGCTCGTAGCAATGCGTCACTTCCGGCCTGGCCGCCAGCCGCCGGCCGGCCACCTCCACCTGCGCGGCCGGTACCCGCCAAACCACCAAGGCGTTGGCGCTGTAGCCGATAAGCCTGTGACGCGGGACGGCCGCCACCCGTTTTAGCACACCCTGCTCCCGCCATAATATCAAAGCCGCCAGAACGTCTTCCTCCCGCTGTCCCAGCCCGGCGGCCAAAGCGGCGTAAGGCCGCTCCGTGAGGGGCAGGCCGTCCTGCAAAGCGGCAATCAGACGTTTTTCCGCGTCGGTAAACACCGGTTCGCTCCCGCCGCCACCGCTCAAAACCGCCGCCCCGCCCGCGCGCTCTCTCGCGTCCCGGTCCGCTTCCCACGTCTCCGGCGCCGGGTCTCCTGGCGAATATACAGGAAAATTGACCCGCACCTTAAAATAGCGCCGCGCCGGAAGATTCAGCCACTTATCCGCGCCGACGCGCGAACGCATTTCCTCCGTCAGGCGCTCCAGTTCCGCCTGTCCCGGCGCGAGCAAGGTACACCACATATTGTATTCATGCCGCCGCGTGTAATTATGGGTGACTCCGGCATAGGCGTTGATAACGGCCGCCATCGCCTGCACGCGCCCGGCCGGCGCCCGAAAAGCGCAAAGCGTGCCCCGGTAGCCCAGACGGCGCGAGTCAAAGATCCCCCCTAGGCGGCGGATCAAGCCCTTCGCCTTGAGACGGACGACGCGCGTCAAGGCTTCCCCCGGCGCCAGCGCGGCCCGGGCGGCCAGAGCGGCCCATGGCGCCGCCGTGAGCGGGATCTCCGTCTGAATCAAATTGAGCAGGCGACTGTCCGCCGCGTCAAAAGCCGCCGCCATCCTAATACCCCTTGCGCCCGTGGTACAAACACCACGGTTCCTCGGCCATATAACTCCCATGATAATACCACGCTCTGGCCCGGCAGCCGCCGCAAATCTTTTTGTAAGAGCAGACGCCGCAGCCGCCCTCGAATTCCTGCGTGCGCAGCTCCGCCAGCACAGGGCTTTGGCGCCAGATATCCGTAAACGGCTGTTCCCGCACGTTGCCGAGTTTTATGTCCAGATAAGCGCAGGGCTGCACGTCCCCGCGCGGGCCGATGATGCAATAAGCCACGCCGGCCAGACAGCCGCGGGTGAACCGGGTTTTTATGCCCAGTTGTTCGGCGATGCGCGTAAACTGAGGGGCGCAAGTGGGTTTCAGCTCGATTTTCACCTGCTGCTGTTTGCGCAGGATCCGCGTCAAAAGGTTCTCGTACTGCTCGGCCCGCAGCGTTTCCTGCTCGATATCCGCGGCGCGTCCGGTCGGCACGAGGAAAAATATATGATGGGCCGCCGCCCCTTCTTCTATGGCAAAATCAGTAATTTTTTCCACTTCATGGTCATTCCAGCCCATGACGGTCGTATGCACCTGAAAAGCCAGACCGGTGGCGCGGCAATGGCGCATGCCGCGCACGGCGGCCGCGTGACTACCTTTTTGCCCGCGCAGCTGATCATGTTTGTCCTCGTCGAGGCTGTCTAGGCTTATGCCGATGCAGACCGCGCCCGCTTCTTTCAGGCGGGCGGCGGATTCCGCGGTCAAGAGCGTGCCGTTGCTGCCGAACACCGGCCGCAGTCCGCACTGAGCGGCATGGCGAACGAGTTCGTATATATCCGGACGCGTCAACGGCTCGCCGCCGCTGAATATCATGATCTTAAACCCGGCCGCCGCTATTTCCGTGAGGAGTTTTTTCCCTTCCGCGGTCGAAAGCTCATCCGCGGCTTTAAGGCCCGCGTCGCGGTAGCAATGCGCGCAATATAAATTGCAGGCGTTAGTCGTATTCCAGGAAATTATCATGCGCCGATCTCCTCATCCGTCAGATAACAGGCGGGGTCGCTGGCCCAAAAATCCCCGTGGACCGCCTCCGCCCGCGCGCGAAAATTGCCGTTGCAAATGTCCAGCCAGCGGCAAACGGCGCAGCGCCCGCGGAGCAAGGGCCGGCGGTCTCTCAGCCCCGCTAGAACGGCGCTATCCGGATCCGTCCAAATCTCGCTGAACTTGCGCTCGTTCACGTTACCCAGACAGTGAGAGGTAAACTGGTCGGGATGAACGTTCCCCTCCCAGTCCACCTGCGCGATCGCGATACCGGAGCGGTTGCCGCCGTTAGCCTTTAGGAGGGCCAGCGCTCTGGCCGCCCTGCTTTCATCTCGCCGGCGCAGACTCAGATAAATATAGGCCGCGTCAGCGTGATTATCGACCGTCAGCACCTCTTTCGCCAGCCCGCGCCGCTGCAGGTCTTCCGTGCGCCTGATGATCGTATCCAGCGCCGCCCGGCTTTCCGCCGGACTGACGTCTTCCTCCGCCGAACCCCGGCCTGAGTAGACGAGATGATAAAAACATATGCGCGGGATATTTTCCTGTTCCGCCAGATTGAAAATATCGTCCAGACAATGATAGTTATGCCGGTTTATCGTAAAACGCAGCCCCACTTTCTGCCCGGCGGCCAGACAATGGCGCGCGCCGGCGAGAGCGGCGGCAAAGGCGCCTTTTTTCCCGCGGAAAACGTCGTTCACTTCTTCCGTCCCGTCCAGACTGATCCCGACGTAACTCACGCCTGCCTGCCTGAAGGCGGCCGCTTCGGTCGCGGTGATGAGAGTGCCGTTGGTGGAAAGCGTCACCCGGATGCCGGCGGCGCGGGCATAGGTGATGATTTCCGGCAGATCCCCGCGCGTCAGCGGTTCGCCTCCGGAAATCAGCAGTACCGGCGTCCGGAATTCCGCTAAATCGTCAATAAAAGCGCGGGCGGCCGCCGCTCTCATCTGGTCGTATTTTCGTCCGTCCGAACCGGTATAGCAGTGCCGGCAGCGCAGATTACACGTTTTGGTGCAGTTCCAGACGACGACCGGCCCGCCGCCCCGCGCCGCGCCGTGACTCTGCTCCCGCGCCCCCGGCGCGTAACGGAGCGCGTCTCCGTAATGCTCCGTATCTTCCAGCATTTTACTGACGCTGATCATGAATATCTCCTCGTTTCGTTTCGGCAAAATAAGCGCGTATCGCCGCCACCAATCCCTCCGCCGTATATTCCGCCGCTTCCGCCGCGACGGGGATCCCCAATGTTTTAGCGGCGGCGGTGGTGACGGGGCCGATGCTCACGGCGGCGGCCTTATCCCAGATCCCGATCTCCGCGCCGTCGATCAGCGCCGCAAAATTGCGCGCCGTCGAGGCGCTGGTAAAAGTCACCGCGTCAATCCGGCCCGCGCCGAGCGCGCGGCGCACGGCGGCGGCTGCGTCCTCCTGCGGGCGCCCGGTCCGGTAGGCCGTCACCTCCTCAACCCGGGCGCCCATCTCCCGCAGCGCGTCCGCGAGATAAGGGCGCGCCAAGTCGGCGCGCGGCAGGAGGACGCGGTCGCCCGCCCTGACCTTGCCGGTCAGGGCGCGGGCCAGGTCTTCCGCCTGATATTTCTCCGGCAGATCCTCCGGCCGGAACCCATGTTCCCTGAGTTCCCGCGCCGTGCGCGGCCCGATGGCCGCCAGCCGCGGCCCGCGGAGTTCCCGGATATCCATATCCAGTTCCGTCAGCGTTTCCATAAACGCCCGCACCCCGTTCGCGCTGGTAAACACGATCCAGGCAAAACTCCCCGCCCGGCGGACGGCCTCCGCCAAGAGTTCCGGATGATCAGGCGGCTCCCGCCTAATCACCGGGAACTCGGTCACTTCGGCCCCCAGCTCTCTCAGGGCGGCGCACAGGGGGCCGGCCTGCTCCTTGGCCCGCGTCACCAAGATATGCCGGCCAAAAAGCGGCCTCTTTTCCCACCAGGCCAGCTGCTCCCGGAGACGCACCACTTCTCCCACGACGATCACCGCCGGATTGGTAAAACCCTGCGTCTGCGCCTGCGCCGTGATATCGGCCAGCGTGCCTGTCAGCGTCCGCTGGCCCGGTCCGGCGCCGTGGCTGACGACGGCGGCCGGCGTTTCCGGGTCGCGGCCCCCTTCCACCAACTTCGCGCAGAGGGCGGCCAGGTTTTTCATGCCCATGAGGAAAACCAGCGTTTCCCGCCCGGCGGCGATATGCTCCCAATCCAAGGCTGTATCCGGTTTCAGCGGGTCCTCGTTTCCCGTGATAACGGAAAAGGCGGAAGCCACCCCGCGATGGGTAACGGGAATGCCGGCGCAGGCCGGGACCGCCACAGCCGAAGTGACGCCGGGCACCACCGTATAAGAGACGCCGCGCCGCGCGAGATACTCCGCTTCTTCGCTTCCGCGCCCGAAGACGAACGGATCCCCGCCCTTGAGACGCGTCACCACGCGGCCGGCCTCGGCTTCCCGCGCCAACAACTCATTGATGTCCGCCTGGGGCATGGCGTGCCGGGAGGGCGATTTGCCCACATAGACGCGGCGAGCCGCCGCCGGCGCGTATTCCGGCAGCTCCTTCCCCGCCAGCCGGTCGTAAACCAGCACCTCGCACCGCCGCAGACATTCCAGGCCTTTGACGGTGATCAGTCCCGGATCGCCGGGTCCGGCGCCGACCAAAAATACATGTCCCTCGCTCATACCGGCTCCTTCCCGCTTCCCGGCAAAAGAAGCAGTTCCACGCCGCCGCGCTCAATGATACTGGCGGCGACTCTCTCACCCAGAGCCGCGGCTTCCGCCGTCCCGGGCGCCGCCGCCGCTTCTTCCGCCCGAGTCAGACGCCGTCCGTCCTCCGTGGCCGCCAGCGCCCGCAGCCGCAGCGTTTCTCCTTCCCAGACCGCCAAAGCGGCGATCGGCCGCCGGCAGCCGCCGCCCAAGCGGCTGAGCAAAGTTCGCTCCGCCGTCACGGCCAACTCGGTCGGCCTGTGGCCGGCCGCCTCCAGCAAAGCGCCGGTCTCGGCGTCGTCCTCCCGGTACTCCACGCCCAGCGCTCCCTGGCCGGCCGCGGGCAGACAAACGGAAAGGGGCAGATATTCCGTCGCCCGTTCCGCCAGACCGAGCCGCAAAAGCCCGGCGGCGGCAAGTATTATTCCGTCTAAGTTTTCCGTATCCAATTTGTGGAGACGGGTGGCCAGATTTCCGCGCAAAGGCGTTACGCACAGGTCGGAGCGCCAATGCCGCAGCTGAGCCGCCCGCCGCAAAGACGAGGTGCCGATTACAGCGCCCGGCGGCAATTCCGCCAGCGGGCGGCCGAAGCTGCTGACCAGCGCGTCGCGCGGATCTTCCCGCGGGCCGACGGCGCGGAGGGCCAGACCGGGCGCCAGTTCCTCCGGCACGTCTTTCATACTGTGTACGGCAAAATCTATTTCATGGCCAAGCAGCGAATTTTCCAATTCTTGGGTAAAAAGTCCCTTGCCGCCTATTTCCGGCAGCGGCAGGGAAAGCAATCTGTCCCCTTTGGTTTTGATGGCGCGGACTGCAAAATCAATACCCGGCCAAGCCTTTCTCAGGCGATCCAGCACCCATTCCGTCTGCCGCAGGGCCAGCGGGCTTTCTCTGGTCCCAACCAGAACGCGCGGGTCCATTCGTTTTTCACCACCTTTTGGAAACAATGGCAGTTTTTTCAACAGGCGTTTTCCTTACCCAGCCCGAACAGGCCTTCCGCCATTTTGGCGTATACATGACCTTCCGGTTTCAAAGCAAGAGCGCGGAGGGCGCTGATCGGCTGATGCAGCAGTTTGGCCGTCAGCGAAGCCGCCATTTGGTTCATGGCTTCGGCCAGATTTTCATCATAGGAGCCGAGCCGCCGCAAAGCCAGATCGACTTCCGCTGCCTGCACGGCGCGAAAATGCTCGGTCAGAGCGCGGATAGTCGGTGTGACGGAATTCATGGCCAGCCGGGCCATGAAATTATCACATTCTTCCAGCACGATCTTTTCCCCTTCTTCCGCCGCCAACCGGCGCCGCTCCCAGCTCGCGTCCTCCACGCACTGGAAATCGTCCAGATCGAACAACGTCACGCCTGGGATCTCTCTGGCCAAAGGATCTATATCCCTGGGCGCCGCCATGTCGACCAAGAGCAGCGGTCGCCCGCGCCGGGCCGCCATCGCCCGCGCCGTCATTTCCGCCGTGATCAGGCAGGACGGGGCCGCTGTACCGGAAATGACGATATCCACCTCGGTGAGACAATCCGCCGCCAGTGCCAGAGGAACCGCCCGCCCGTTATAAGCCTCCGCCAGTTCCCGCGCCCGGTCCGGTGAACGGTTGGCGACGATCGCGCCGGTCACGCCGTTTTCCCGCAGATGCGCCATTGCCGTCGCGCTCATCTTGCCGGCCCCGAGAACGAGAACCGAGCGCCCTTCCAACGAACCGAGCGCGCGTTTCATCAATACAGTCGCGATATAGGGTATGGAGACCGGACATCGGTCGATACCAGTCTCGGTCCGCACGCGCTTACCAGCGGCCAGCGCCTGCTGAAACAGCGTATTCAGCACCGGACCGGTCGTCCCCGCCTCCCGCGCCGTCTCATAAGCGTTTTTCACCTGACCGGCGATCTGCGTTTCTCCGAGCGCCATCGAGTCCAGTCCGGCGGTAACGCGAAAAATACGGCGCACGGCGTCTCGCAGGACGTGGATGTAAATATGTTCGAGCAGCTCTCCCGCCGGCAGTCCGGCTTTATCGCCGATAAAACTCAACACGGCCTCTTTGCTTTTTTCCCAGCTTTCGGTGGCCAGATAAAATTCCGTGCGGTTACAGGTGGATAATACGCAACATTCTTTTATGCCCTCGCATCGGCGCAATTCCGGCAGCAACAGCCTAATTTTCTCCCCGGACAGCGACAGTCGCTCACGCAGTTCGATCGGGGTATTGTGATAACTCACGCCGGCTACGGCGACAAACATTTTGTCAACTCCCTTTGTCAATAGGTAAATAGTTGATCCCGCGGCGGCTGAAACCCGCAAAACAACACAGGCCCGAAGAGCGGGTCTTTTTTAATTATGCCACCTTTTATGCGAATAATCAAGTTTTTCGGCAAAAATTACGGGACTCTCCAAACAGTCGTTACAGTCCAAAAAAACAGAAACTCTTTGCAGAGTTCCTGTCGGAGGTGAAAAAAGAAGGCTATTTTTCGATTATGGCTTCGGCGGCGCAGACTTCGCAACAGGCGCCGCATTCAGAACATGCGTCCTGATCGATAACGTATTTGCCGTCGCCTTCACTGATGGCGCCAGTAGCGCACTCATCCATGCAAGAGCCGCAGCTGATGCAGTCGTCGGTAATCACATACATGGCTGAAAACCTCCTTTGATCAAATTCAGAAACACTATATCAGAGAAGGAATTAAAAGGCAAGAGCAAAATGAAATAAATAACCATAAATATTTGAGCTATTCGAGCTATTTTGACGAACTAAGCATTTCGGCGTAAGGCCGGAAAAAATCTTCCCGGACGGCGGCCAGACTGCTTTCGGCTTCAGCCCTGTTCGCCCCGGACACGCAAAAATAAAAGCGGATCTTGGGCTCGGTGCCCGACGGGCGCGCCATGACAAACCCGCCGCCGGCCAGGGAAAAGCGCAGCAGATTCATGCGGGGAAAATCAAGGCGGCTCACTTTCCCGTCCGCGGCGCGGCTTTCACCTACGGCAAAATCCTCGCGGCTGGACACAAGCGCCCCGCCTAAGAGCGGACGGGCGTCGCCGCGCAAGGCTTGCATGATCGCGTCCATTTGGGCCGCGCCGTCAAAATCCGTGAAACTGTAGGCGACCTGATCATCCAGGAAATATCCCCATTTTACATATATTTCCTCCAGCACGTCCACGAGCGATTTGCCGGCCCGACGCCGGAAAAACAGCGCCGCTTCCGCCATCAGAGCCGCCGCCAGCACCGCGTCTTTATCGCGGGCGTACGTGCCGGTGAGATAGCCGAGGCTTTCCTCAAAACCGAAGATGAACGTCCCCTGCCCCGATTGTTCCATAGCGTGGATCTGCTCGCCGATAAATTTGAACCCGACTGGGACTTCCGTGCAGGTCACGCCGAACGACTCCGCGATCTTGCCGGCCAGCGCGGTGGAGACGACGCTTTTGACCACGCGGCTGTCCGGCGGCAGGGCGTCCCGGCTGTTCAGGATATAATATTCCAACAGCACGCCCGCCTGATTGCCGGTAAAATGGCGCCAAGCGCCGTCCGGTTCCCGCCCGCAGACGCCGAGCCGGTCGGAATCGGGATCGGTGGCCAGCAGCAGTTCCGCGCCCTGCGCGTCTCCGTAGCGGCGGGCCAGAGCAAAGGCTTCCTTTTCCTCCGGATTCGGTACGGAAACGGTGGGAAAATCACCGTCCGGCTGTTCCTGTTCCGGCACCGTGAACACATGGGTAAAACCGATTTGGGCCAATATCCGCTGTACAGGCACGGCGCCGGCGCCGTGCAGCGGAGTATAGACCACGCGCAGTTCCCCGCCGCGCGCCGTCGTCAGCTCCGGCTGGAGCATCTGCGCCTGAACAGCCGCCAAATAAGCGGCGTCGATCTCCGCTCCCACCGTGGTCAAAAGACCGTCCGCCCGCAGTTCCGCTTCCGGCCGCACCGGGACGCGCCAATCCTCACGCTTCGTGATCGCGGCCGCGATGGCCTCGGCTTTATCCGGCGCCAGTTGGGCGCCGTCAGCCCAATATACTTTATAACCGTTATAATTTTTCGGATTATGGCTGGCCGTCACCATGACGCCGGCCGCCGCGCCCAGATAGCGCACGGCGAAAGAGAGTTCCGGCGTCGGGCGCAGCGCGTCAAACCAAAAGGCGCGAATACCGTTCGTCCCCAGCACAAGCGCCGTTTCCCGCGCGAATTCCGGGGAAAAACGCCGCGAATCACAGGCGATCACCACCCCGCGCCGCGCGCCGTCACCCCCTTCAGCCTTGATGGCGTCGGCCAGACCCTGCGTCAATTTGCGTACGACGTAAATATTCATGCGGTTCGTGCCGGCGCCCAATTTGCCGCGCATACCGCCTGTGCCGAATTCCAGGTCGCGGGCCAGGCGATCCTCGATCTCCCGCGGATCGGTTATGTTCAAAAGTTCGGATCGCGTCTCCGAACTGAAATAATCGTCCTCCGTCCACAGGCGCAGGTTTTCCCGCGTTCGTTCCGTATATGCCAAGCTTTATCTCCTCCCGCTGTCAGGCGTTATCCGTAAATAAGCCGCCCGTTGATTTCCACTTGAATTATACCCCTTTATAACTCAAAACGCAATATTTTCTCGCAGGCGCCCCGATTCACAAATTAACGTTAATGTGATATGCTGTAGAAAGATGACGACTTCTTTTTTGCGCCCTAAAACACCCCTACTAAGAGAAAGGCGGCAAGACGGAATGAAAATCACCGACCATATCGAAATGCTCAAACTGAAGACGGACGGCGGGGCAATTTACCCAGTGCTGCTGCACGACGGCAGCCACCTGATCCTGACGGACACAGGGTTTCCGGGGCAAACGGAACAGCTCAAAAAAGCGATAACGGAAACGGGCTTTGTGCCGGAGCGCCTGACGGCCATTATCATCACCCATCAGGATATCGACCATATCGGCTGCGCCGCGGAACTGGCAAAAATCGCGCCGGACGCCGAAATCATGGCGCACGTCGAGGAAGCGCCGTACATCGATGGAAGCAGGACCCCCGTCAAGCTGGCGGCGCTGGAAGACCGCCGCGGCGAACTGGATGAGCCGATGAAAGAGGTCCTTGGTAATATGAGGCGCGGTTTCGCCAGCTCCCGCGTCAAGGTAGACCGCCAGCTGCGTGATGGCGACGTTTTACCCTGGTGCGGCGGCATAGAGATCATCCACGCGCCGGGCCACACGCCGGGGCATATCTGTCTCTTTGTCCAAGGCGACGGCGCGCTGATAGCCGGCGACGCTCTGAACATAAACGGCGGGCGGCTGACAGGCGCGAACCCGGTCCACACGCTGGACGCGGAACTGGCGCGGCGCTCGGAAGCCCGGTTGCGGAGCTATCCCTGTAAACATGTCCTCTGCTACCACGGCGGGGCGCTGAACCTGGAACCGGCGTGAGTAAAACAAACGCGCTGCGCATACTGGAGGCCGCCGGTACGCCGTTTTCCGTCCATGCATACGACCCGTCGGACGGCAAGATCGACGCTCTCAGCGCAGCGGCGAAAATAGGGCGCGCGCCGGAAACCGTGTTCAAAACGCTGGTCACGTCGGGCAAAACGACAGGGCTGAACGTCTTTGTCATTCCCGCGGCCTGCGAGCTTGATTTGAAAAAAGCGGCGGCAGCGGCGGGCGACAAGTACGTCGAGATGATAAAATCCCGCGACTTGGAACCGCGGACCGGCTATATTCACGGCGGCTGCTCGCCTGTCGGCATGAAGAAGCCCCTCCCGACGTTCATCGAGGAAACCGCCCAATTACTCGACACAATGATCGTCAGCGCGGGGCGGATCGGTCTGCAAGCGGAACTGGCGCCGGAAGACCTGGCGCGGATCACGGGCGCGGCGTTTCGGGGTTTAGTTTAGCCGTCTCCCCCAGCAGGGGATCCTGACGACCCAAAGAAGCGAGCAGCATGGCGACGATGATGAGGACGGCGCCGGTAGCAAACGAAAGCGTAAAACGGTCGTAGCCGTGGAGTACGGAAAAAATCACGGCGAAAACCGATTCAAGGCACAGGGCGACAGCCGTTGTGTTGGCGGAAACACGGGATTGGACGAGCGTTTGAAAAAAGAAAGCCAACCCCGTGGCGAACACCGTGAGGAAAAGAAGCCCCGGCAGCGCCGGTCCCCAAACGACGGCGCCGTACCCGTCTTTTTCCGTAGCCAAAGAGAACGCGGCGGCCAGCAGAGCCACCGTCCCCAGTTGAACGACGCTGAAATTCAAAATCGGCAGAACGGGGGCGAATCGCTCCAGCAAAATCAGGTGGAGCGCGAAAAACAGCGCGCAGCAAACAGTGAGGAGGTCGCCGCCGTTGAAACTCAGATCCGCGGCGAATATGTCCGATATGAGCGCTATGCCGGCAAAACTCAAAGGCGCCGTCAGCAGCGGTCGCCAAGTCGCTTTTTTCTTCAAGACCATCATGAAAACCGGGACTATGATCACATATAATCCGGTCAGCAAGCCGTTTTTCGCCGGGGTGGTCAATTCAAGGCCAAAAGTCTGGAAGGCGTAGGCGAGAAAAATGACCGCGCCCACGAGCATACCGCCCCGGACAGTCGCCCGGTCAAAAGAGCGGACCGGCGCGGCGCGGCGCAGGGCGAGCAGCAACAGGGCGCCAAACCCGAAGCGGAAAGCGAGCAGCAGCCAGATAGGGAAGCCGCCGGAGAGCAAATCTTTCAACACGATAAAACTATAGCCAAAAATCAGGCCGAACAGCACCAACACGGCTATGAGCAATTGTTTGGACATATATCGCATTATACAGCTTTTTGCCGTCTCCCGCAAGTCCCGCGCAAATTGACAAGCGGAGCCGCGTCATGTAAAATTGAGGCTATGATGAACAATTATGACGAACCCGCGCGGCTGCGGCGAGCGCTGGACCGCATTTTACCGGCGGTGGCCAAACCGGGCCGCTATGTCGGCGGCGAATGGAATATGGCGCGCAAGGACTGGGCGGCGGCGGAAGCGCGTATGGCGTTCCTTTTTCCTGATGTCTACGAAGTGGCGATGTCCAATTTGGCGCTGCGCATACTTTACGGACGGATAAACGACGACCCGCGTTTTCTGTGCGAGCGCGCTTTCGCTCCTTGGCCGGACATGGCGGCGAAAATGCGGGCGGAAAAGATCCCGCTTTACGGACTGGAGTCTTTCCGGCCGCTCCGCGTTTTTGACGCGCTGGGCGTTACGCTCCAGTATGAACTTTCCTATACCAATATATTACACATGCTGGATCTGGCCGGCATCCCCCGGCAAAGCGGACGGCGGCTTCAGGGCGCGTGGCCGTGGCTCATAGCCGGCGGTCCCGGCGCGTTTAATCCGGAGCCGCTGGCCCCGTTTTTTGATATCTTTCTGCTGGGCGACGGGGAAGAACTGCTGCCCGACACGCTGGCCCTGATCGGGGCGGATATGAAGCGCGGAGTCCCGCGCGCGGAGACTTTGCGGCGGCTCGCCGGCCGCCGTGGCGTGTACGCGCCGGCTTTTTACACGCCGCTTATAAGCGGGAGCGGCGTTTTTCAGGGCGTAAAGGCGGAAGCGCCCGCGCCGGTGCGCAAAGCCGTTGTCGCCGATTTGGACGCCGCTTATTTTCCCGTCCGCTGCATAGTGCCTTATAATGAAACCGTACACGACCGGGTCGCGCTCGAAGTCATGCGCGGCTGTACGCGAGGCTGCCGTTTTTGCCAGGCCGGGATGACGGGGCGGCCGCTCAGGGAGCGGACGCCGGCGGTTTTGCGCCGCCAGGCCCAGGAAAGCGTGCGGGCTACGGGATATGAGGAAATATCCCTCGTTTCGCTTTCCACCGGCGATTACTCCGGGATAAGCGGTCTCTTGCGCGATCTGACTTCCGATATGGCCGGACTGGGCGTGAACGTGTCTCTGCCGTCGCTGCGGCTGGATTCTTTCGACGTCGCTCTGGCGGCGGAAGTGGGAAAAAACCGCAAATCCGGGCTGACTTTCGCGCCGGAGGCCGGAACCCAGCGCCTGCGCGACGTGATCAACAAGGGCGTCAAAGACGAAGATCTGCTCCGCGCGGCGGCGGACGCTTTCGCGGCGGGCTGGAGCAGTATCAAACTGTATTACATGATAGGGCTGCCGACGGAGACCGAAGAAGATTTGGACGGGATAGCCGCGCAGGCGGAAGCGGTGCTGGCGGCCGGTCGCCGTCGCCGCGGCGGTAAAATAAAGGTTACGGCTGCTGTGAGTAATTTTGTCCCTAAACCGCATACGCCTTTTCAGTGGGCGGCGCAGGACAGCCGGGACACATTTTTAGCCAAACAGGCCTATCTGCGGGAAAAGCTGCGGCGCACACCGGTGAAACTCAACTGCCATGACGCGGATATGAGCGCGGCGGAAGCGGTGCTCGCGCGCGGAGACAGGCGCGTGGCCACTCTGCTGGAGGTTTTGGCCGACGAGGGCGCCATGTTTGACAGCTGGAGCGAGTGGTTCCGGCCTGACATCTGGCGGAAAGCGTTCGGCGCGACGGGTCTCCGGGCGGAAGATTTTACCAGCGCCAAAGATTTGGCGGCGCCTTTGCCGTGGGATCACTTGAGTACGGGCGTCGACAAAGAGTTTTTGCGCGCCGAGGCCCTCAAAGCCGAAAGCGGCGAACGGACGGAGGACTGCCGTCTGCTTTGCGGTTTATGCGGCGTCTGCGGAGATCCGGTATGAAAATCAGACTTGTTTACAGCAAATTAGCCGAGGCTAAATATGTCGCCCATCTTGATTTGACCAGATTTTTCACGCGGGCTTTGCGCCGCGCGGGGATAGACGTGGCGCGTTCGCAGGGATTCAATCCCCGGCCGCGGATATCCTTCGGGCCGCCGCTGGCGGTGGGAGCGGAGGGGCTGGCTGAGTACGCGGACGTGGAAATAAACGGCGAGCCGCGACCGGCGGAGCTTGAAGCAGCCATGCGGGCGCTGCGAAGCGAGATGCCGCGCAATATCCCCATCCTGGACTACAAAACGCTGCCGCCCGGCGCTCCGGCTCTGACGGCGGTAATCGACCTCGCCTGTTATCTGGTTTGGGCGCCGCTCCGCGCGCCGGTGGCGGAGGCGGATCTGCGCGCGGGTCTGGATGAGTGGCTGCGGCAGCCGGAAGTCGTTATCATGAGGAGCAAGGGCGAGGGCATAGCGATGAAAAAAAACATACGGCCGTTTGTTCGCCGTTTGGCGCTGGGCCGGACGACGGATGCCGGGGACGCCGCGTTTCCGGCGCCCGCCGCGCCGGGATTTGTTTTGGAATTGGAAATAGGCATGAGTAACGCCGGCTCCGCCAAGGCGGCGGATGTGATAGACTCGGTCTGTGAGTTTCTGGCTCTGCCCTGGGATAAACGCGGCGTGGCCATAACGCGCACCGCTTTGTTTACGCGGGGCGAGAAAAGACGCTCGCCTTTGGAGCTGTGATGGCGGAAAAAAACGCCGGGGTTTTAACGCCCAAAATAGCGGCCGCCGCGGCCCAAGGGGATGAAGCGCTGCGAGCGCAGGCGCCGCGTCTGGAAGATATTGCCGCCCACAACCATCGCAAAATGCTGCGGGCCTTCCAGGCGGCGCGGATCTCTTCTTATCATTTGCATGGTTCCACGGGCTATGGCTTGGGCGACGCGGGGCGCGAGGCGCTGGACAGGGCGGTGGCGGCGGTGCTGGGGACGGAAAGCGCTCTGGTGCGCCACCAGTTCGTTTCCGGTACGCACGCCATCGCCGCCGCCCTGTTTGGCGTACTGCGCCCCGGCGACCACGCCCTTTCGGTGAGCGGCCTGCCCTATGACACTTTGCTGCCGGTGATCGGCACGGCGGGTGAGCGCGGCAGTTTACGGGAATGGGGCATCAGTTTTGACGCCGTGCCCCTGACCGGGCGGAGCAAAGTGGATCTGGCGGCGGTGCGGGCGGCGGCGCGGCCGGATACGCGGATCTTTCTTTTGCAGCGTTCCGCCGGTTACGCCGGGCGGCAATCACTGCCCATGGCGGAAATAGCCCGGTTTATCGCCTGGTCTAAGGAAAATTTTCCCAACATCTATGTATTCGTGGATAACTGCTACGGCGAACTCGTGGAAAAAACCGAACCGGGCGACGCCGGCGCCGATTTGACGGCGGGATCTTTAATCAAAAACCTGGGGGGCACGCTGGCGCCCACAGGCGGCTATATCGCCGGGCGCAGAGATTTGGTGGAACTGGCGGCGGATCGCTTTGCCGCGCCCGGTATCGGTATGGAAGTCGGCGCTTCGCTGGATGTGCAGAAACTCCTGCTGCAAGGCCTTTTTTTCAGTCCGCTGACGGTGGCGGAAGCGGTAAAAAGCATGATCTTCACCGCCGCTTTTTGGACGGAACTGGGATTTACCGCGCGGCCGGAAGCTTCGGCCCCGCGCGCGGATATCATTCAGGCCGTCGAACTCGGCAGCGCAAAGCGGCTGGCGGCTTTTTGCCGGGGGGTGCAAAAAGGCTCGGCGCTGGACGCGCATATACGGCCCGAACCGGCGCCGATGCCCGGTTACGCGGATGAGATCTTCATGGCCGGCGGCGTCTTTGTCCAAGGGGCCACGGCGGAGTTTTCCGCGGACGGGCCGCTGCGCCCGCCTTACACGGTTTATATGCAGGGCGGGATTTCCGTCCATTACGTCCGGGAGGCCAATATCCTAGCCGCGCGGCAAATGCAGGAGGACGGGCTGCTGCGGTAATTCGGACATTAGAATCGCCGGCCTTGCCCGCCGATTCCTTCCGCCGTCATACAATCGTCCTGAACAGTTCTTCCAAAGAGGTTTCCCCGCTTTGAACCTTGCGTAATCCTTCCATGCGCAGAGTGCGCATGCCCTGTCTGATGGCCACATCCCGGATCTCATGCGTGGAGGCTCTCTCTAGGATCATCCGCCTGATTTGGTCGGACACGACAAGGAATTCGTAGGCGCCGCGCCGGCCGGTATAGCCAGTGTTATTGCAGGTAAGGCAGCCTTTGGCCTTATAAAGCGTCGCTTCCTGCTGTTCGGGTTCCAGCGGGAAATCGGGCATACTCTCCATCAGCTGTTCACGGCTCATAACATAGGCTTCCTTACATCGCGGGCAAAGCATGCGCATCAGGCGCTGGGCCACGACCGCCAGCAGTGACGACGATGTCAGAAAAGGCTCCACGCCCATATCGCCTAAACGGGTCACCGAACTCGGCGCGTCGTTGGTGTGCAAGGTAGAAAAAACAAGATGGCCGGTCAAAGCCGCTTCGATAGCTATTTTCGCCGTTTCTTCATCCCGGATCTCTCCGACCATGACTATATCAGGGTCACTGCGTAAAATAGAACGCAGACCGGACGCAAATGTCATACCGGCTCTCGCGTTCATCTGGATCTGGTTCACGCCGGCCATACGCCGTTCCACCGGGTCTTCCAGCGTGATGATATTGCGGTCTTCCGAATTGACTTCGGCCAAAGAAGCATAAAGCGTCGTCGATTTGCCGCTGCCTGTCGGCCCGGTGACCAAGATAAATCCATACGGCATGCGGATCGCTTTCGTGAAACGCTCGTACTGGTCAGTCGGAAAGCCAAGCTGCGGCATGGTTATTACTCTGTTGGAACGCTCCAGCATCCTGAGCGTCAGTTTTTCGCCATAAACAGACGGCAGACTGGCGATGCGGATATCATATGTCTTATCCGACAGGCGCACAGTGGCGCGTCCGTCCTGCGGCACTCTTTTTTCCGCGATATCCATGCCGCCCATGACTTTTACGCGCGAAGTGACAGAAGGGTGAATACGCACGGATTGCTGGGCTACTTCGTGCAGAACGCCGTCTATACGAAACCGCACGCGCAGAGTTTTCTCCTGCGGCTCGAAATGAATATCACTGGAGCCGGTGCGCACGGCGTTAGCGATTATCTGATTGACAAAACGCACCGCCGGCGATTCTTCATCGCCGCCGGAAGTAAAAGACTCCGCCTCCACCACCGAATTATCCGGCTCTTCCTCTTTTTCCACCACATTAGAACTCATATTGACGAATTGTTCGATCGCGGCCCGGAGTTCCACGTCGGAAACCACGATGGGCCGCACGGAATAACCCGTCATCAGCGCCAGATTATCTATGGATACGATATCATTGGGATTCTGCATCGCGACCGACAGCCAGCCGTCTTCTATGGATACAGGCAACAATTTGTTTTTTTGCGCGAAATCAGGCGTCACCATATTAGCCACATTCATGTTTACGCCTTGGTTATTCAGGGAAATAAAGCCCAGCCCCAGATTAGTGGCCATAGCCCGGCCTACGTCTTCCTCCGAGCAATACCCGAGCCTGGTCAGAATCGTGCCGAGCTTTTCTCTTGTTTTCGTCTGCTCCCGCAAAGCGTCCTGAATCTGGTCTTCAGTCACAATTCCCAATTCAAGAAGTCTTTGTCCCAGATTCACTCTTTCAGTCATTGATCACTCCATGTCTATTCAGTGGCAGGCGCCTCCCCCTCCGCGGGCGCCGCCGGTTCCTCCGCCGCCGCGCCTGGGGGCGGCTGACTGAATACATCCGCGGTTATTTCCACTTCGATGGCGGCGGAAGTCGGACCGTTTTTCAGCGTAACTTTGCCGACACGGACAAAACGTTCCAGTCTCTCTATATCCTCCAGCAAATTGACAAACGGATAATATTTACCGTCATATTTCATCGTGAAAGTGTGTTTCATCAACGCGCCGTCCAGCACGGCGTCGCTAAACTGCACTTCAGTCACTTCGCCCTGATTCTTCCAGCCCAGTTCTTTCATCACATAGGCCAGATCCATCGTGGACGGTTCGTCCGGCACCCGCCGTTTCAAAACCGCCAGCTCCTGCTGCAACTGCTCTTTTTTCGCGGCCGCGCTGCGTAGTTCCACTACGCGATTGCGAGCGGTAGCCGTGCTTTCTTCCAACTCGTCTATGCTCGCCTGCAAATCAGCCAGTGAAAGATAGTTCAAAACCGACAAAGCGATCATCGCTATTATCGCCAGGAAAAGCAAAAACAAGGCTATCACCGTCGATTTTGGCCAATTAGCGCCCATGCTCATTCCCTCCTAAATCAGCGCGACGCGCTGCACTTTCAATGTCATCTTGCAACTCGCTGGCATAAGACCGGTGCCCGTAGTCGTCATTTCGCTCCAAGTCACACTTGTCACCCCGCTCAGCAGGCGCAGCTGCGCCTCGCATTGCTGGAGAGTCAGTTCGTCTGGCGCCTGCAACTGCAATGTACCGGTAATAGTCTCTAAATCGTACTCCAGCGTTATCTCCGTAACCGCCACTCTCTCCGGCAACGCGTCGCCTATCCTGATGATATTTGTACTCAGCTTGCTGGCGGAGACGAGGAGTTCGCTGATATTCAGCGTAGTGTTCATTATTTCATTTACGATGATTTCTTCGTCTTTCAATTCATTGATCTGGGTCTGCAACTGTTCCTGTTCCGCTTCCAGCGCGCTTATATTACTCAAAAAACTCCACTTAAACACCATCGTGAGCATAAAAAGCACCAGCATGACGGCGGCCACGATAACCGCGATGAGTACGACCAGCCGGGAGCGTTTTCCCTCCTGTAGCTGCGTCTTATATTCAGGCGGCAGTAAGCTTACACCGTACATATCACACCTCCATCCCTTTTTTTGCCAAACTGATGCATCCGGCGTATATCTGTACAGGCAGCAAGCTGGCGATCGACTGATACAGTTTGGGCACGCTGACATTGATGCCTATCTGTCCGCCCACATGGGTCGCGATACGCTGCAGCTCGTCCTCAGCCGCCATTCCGTATAAATAAACCACCTCTAATGGTTGATCATTCTGCATCCGGTAATAATTGACGGACGAGGTCATTTCCGCCGCCAGGACCTCTTTCAGCGAAGTGATGCACATTTCCGTCAAGGCGCCGCCGCGGATTATTTCCTGCCGGATACCCGGCGCCATCTGCACCGAACGAGCAAAGGCTATCGTATCACCGCTAAAGATCAGAATATTCAAGGTGCCGCTCTCGAACTGCATCACGCCAAAAACTTCCGAGCGGCTGGCGGACAAAGCGGCGCGCCCCGCCGCCAAGAGACCGGCGTCAATATCATGGATCACCAACTTGGCACTGGAGGCGACATGCATGATCTCTTGCAGCATTTTCTTGCGCGCCCCCACCAGCAGAACATTCAAAAACTCTTCCTGCCCGTTCATGCGCGTCTGGCACGGCACATAATCCAGCTGCAGCTCCGCCAGCGGCAGCGGTATGAATTCCTGCGCCTGAAGCATGATGAGATTACGCTGTTTTTCCGGCGTCATCTTGCGAAACGAAGCCATGCGTACGATGACGTTCTGATTATTGACTCCGATACAAACATCGGTAGACTTGAATGAGTTCTGTTTCAGCAGTGCTTTCAAAGCTCGGCTGGCTTCGTCCGGCCGGGCGATAAATCCTTCCTCAATGACTCCCGGCGGCATAGGCGCCTTGCCATACGCGTCCACCCGGTCGCCGTTCATCTCCACCGCTCTCAGCTCATGTACGTCAAACTCAAGACCTATCATCTTTTTTGCCATATCACACCACCTTTGTAAAAACTACTCTATTAAAGGTTCCTCAATTCAGCCGCCAGTATTGGCGCTATTGACCAACGAGGAAAACATGGGAATATACATGGCGATAATCATGCCACCGACCAGCACGCCGATGCCGATAAGCATGAACGGCTCAAGCAGTTGGGCCAGCTGACGCGAAAGCAGCGCCACGTCTTCCTCATAAAAATCAGCGACCCGGTCTAACAGTTCCGGCAAAGTTCCCGATTCCTCACCGACGGCTATCATATGCGTGACCATCGGCGGAAATACGCCGCTTTGCTCAAGGGGCGCCGCTATGCTGCGCCCTTCCTCAATTTGATGGGCCGCCGTCGCCACGACCGCGGCCAGCACGTCGCTGCCGGCGGTCGGACCCGCGCTTTGCAAAGCCTGCACGATCGGGATGCCGCCTTCAAGCAGCGTGGCCAGAGTGCGGCAAAAACGGGCGATAACAGATTTGAGGTTTATTTCGCCAAAAACCGGCATATGCAGTTTGTTGTTTTCATATAACCGGTGTCCGGTCGGGCTTTTTACAAATGCCATGACCAAAATAATAAGCACGGCCGTTCCCAAAATCCAGAAGTACCAAAACTTACGGATACTGCTTGACCAAGCAAAAATGAATTGGGAAATAGCCGGTATTTCCGCCCCTTCTACGATCATGTTCTCAAAAATCGGCACCATAACTATCAACATGACCAAAAATACCACGCCGGCAAAAATCATGATTATGCGGGGATAATTCATCGCGCTGTTTACGCTGTCGCTCAACTGTTTATCGCGGCGCAGCTGCTCGGCCAGACGCATGAGCGTGGTTTCCAAAATTCCGCCCAGTTCGCCGGCCCGGAGCATCGACACATATAGTTCGTTAAAAATTTTAGGATGGCGCTCAAAGGCGTCGCCGAGACCGGAACCGCCTTCCACATCCCGGGCTATCGCTTCCAGCGCTCCAGCCATCGTCTGGTTCGACGTTTGCTTGCTCAAAGTGGAAATCGCCCGTGTCACCGGAATACCGGCGTTGATCATCACGCCCAGTTGGCGGCTGAACACGGAAAGATCGCCTAAAGTAACTTTTTGGGCGCTGAAAAGCGCCTTGCTTTTCTTCTTCGCTTTATCCTTCGTTTCCTGCAAATCATAAGCCGTAAGCCCGCCTTCATGCAAACGGTTTATGGCCGCCGTCTGCGTGTCCGCGCTTATTTCGCCAGAAACGACCTGTCCCTGTATATTAAAAGCTTCATATCGGAATAACGCCATGCCAACCTCCGTTAAAATACAGCCTGCTGTATCAACCGTTCCAGCTCGCTTCTGTCCACCGCGTTCTCCAGCGCGTCCTTGCGGTTCACTTTTCCCTGCTGCATGAGCCGCAAGAGCGCCTGATCAAGGGTTTGCATCCCCACGTGCTGCCCTGTCTGAATACTGCTGTACAACTGATGTTCCTTGCCTTCCCGGATAATACTGCGCACTGCCGGCGTATCGATCATATATTCAACAGCCGCCACCCGCCCCCGCCCGTCCGCCGTAGGCATGAGTTTTTGCGAAATGACCGCTCGCAGAGAATTGGCTAACTGTTGTCTTATCTGCTGCCGCTGTCCTTCTGGAAAGGAATCGATGATGCGGGAAATAGTCAGCGGCGCCGTCTGCGTATGCAAGGTGGAAAAAACCAAATGACCGGTTTCCGCCGCGGTCACGGCAATGCCGATGCTCTCAATGTCCCGCATTTCCCCGATCATGATGACGTCCGGATCATGCCTTAACACCTGCCGGAGCGCGTTGGCAAAACTATGCGTGTCCGTGCCTATCTCCCGCTGGCGGACGATGGAAGCCTTATGGCTGTGCAAAAACTCTATCGGATCTTCGACCGTCACGATATTATGGGCGTGGGTCTCATTGATTAGGTTTATCATGGCCGCCAGCGTCGTGGATTTGCCGCTGCCGGTCGGCCCGGTCACGAGTACCAGCCCCCGCGTCAGCGAGCAGAGCCGCCGCGCGTCTTCCGGCAGACCGAGATCGTCAAACTTGGGAATTATAAAGGGTACGGCCCGAAAAACCGCCGCCAAAGTACCGCGCTGCCAGATGATATTGCCGCGAAACCGGCCGCAATCCTGAATGGCGTAAGAGAAATCTAACTCCCATACTTCCCGCAGATGGGAGATTTGCTCCTCTTTCAGTATGGGCAGCAGCAAATCTTCCACTTCCTGCGGTCTCAGCGGCGGCCAATCGTCTTCTTCAGTCAGGGCGCCGTTGATGCGGATACACGGCTTTTTAGCCACGGCGATATGCAGATCGGAACCTTTTTTCCGCACCGTCCGCCGCAAAAGTTCATCAATACCGTTCTCCATCACGCCACCGTCACTCGCCGATTTGCGTGACGACTCGCTCGACTTCCGCCGCTTCTTCCGGCGTGCCGCGCAGATACATGATATACCTGGTGCTGCCGCTGGATTTAGCGATATTGCTGGATATATAGAAGCGCGACGGGGAAATGCCGGTCATCTCACAGATCAAATCCCGGCGGATCTGCAAACGTTCGTAGCCTTCATCCGGATCAGTCGTGAAATCTATCACCCGCTTGACCGTTGTCGACGATTGTTTAACATCGACAATCTCCTGGATTTTAGCTATGACGGCGAAATCATCCTCATTACCCAAATAGAGCAAATTCATGGAATCGTTCTGCAAAGCCCAACCGCTCGCAAAACCGAGACCTGTCAGTATCGTGCCGAAATCCGTCGCGTTCAGATAAGAAAGCTGGATGTATCGCAAATGATCAGGTATAGCGTCGCTGCCGCTCATGATGTTATCCGGAGTATCCATCACTTCCAGCACCTCTCGTATCCGCGCCAGTTCTCCCGGCAGGCCCTTCGCCCATAGATAGCGCCTTCCGCCTTCATGATACACAAAATTGATCGAAGCCGGCATGAATCCTGTAAATTTCTCCGCCACCTGATTCCCAGTCAGATAATGAAACTTAAAGAGAGCGATAGCTTCTTCCTCATAAAAATAACTTCTCATATCGCTGCGCGAAGCGACTATGATCATCCCGCCCTCGCGCTGGTATATCAGGTTGGCGATCCGCGTCACATAGTCCAGCGCGGCGAGCGGCGTGATGTTTTCCAGCCGCAAAGTGATATCCGTGGCGCCGCCTTTATAGACGATATTGGTGCCAGTGCTGACCGCCAAAGCGGAAAGCACATCCCTGATATCGACTTCCCGCACGTCAATGGAAATATAGGACGAATCCCAAGAAGCGTTAGGCGCCCCCGGCGTCGTCTCTGCGGCGGGCGCCGGTTCGATCCCCGGGATTTTAAGCGTCTGACCTGTGTTGATCAAACTTTTGTTCGTGATGCCGTTCAGAGCAGCCAGCTCGTTCACATCAACCCCGTATTGGCGGGCGATGCCTTCCAAAGTGTCTCCCGCCCGAACTACATATTCCGCTTCTCCGACCTCGGACACTTCGGCGGCAAACGCCGGAAACGCGCAAAACACCAAACTCAAAAAAATTAAAACGATTATTCCTCTTGAAACGCCCTTTCGCGATTCGGTGCCAAACAACACTCTCAGCTCCTTTCGTTATTTGATGATATCCGTTAGATCCGGCTTTGCCATATAAAGCACCCTCGTCATAGCTCCGTTCTTCAGCGTCACGGAATCCGCCGCCAGCGCCACCACCTGCCAGGCTGACTTGCCGACGAAGTCACTAGTCCTCACTATGTAGGAGGTACTGTCCGCCCTCAGCATAGCCACACCGGATCCGTCTCCGCTTAAAAGCGCTCCGACAAAAGTAACATTCGTCAATTCCGCGTCGGCAAAAGGATCTTTAGTCGGATAAAGCCGGTCGCCCGTATTAATCAGGGCGCTTTCTCCCTCCGCTTCTCCGGTCGGCGCCGCCTCGCCTTCCTCGCCGGGCAAAGGCGTTTCACCGTCCCTTTCCGTCTGAGGCAGAATTTCCACCACATTTTCATTGCCGGACGCCGCCGCCAAAACAGGAATATTCTCTTTTTCCCCTCCCGGCGCCTGTTGTGACAGATTCAAAAACAAAATAACCGCCAAAATAGGAATCAGCGCCAACGGCAATATGACCCGCCACATTCCGTGCCGGCGAACAAGAGCCATCAGCGAGTTCAGCCTTCCTCGCCGCTTGGGTTGACCGAGAGCCACACACATCCCTCCCTTATCATGCGCCGCCTGAAATAAGCGGACAGCGCTTTATTATCTTTACTATTCTTTACGGCGGCAAAGCCGCGTCCGTCCGATACCACCATGCCGCATCATGATTTTAACATTAATCTATTTCATTTGTCTATAGTTTTTTTATAAAAAATGTCTTTTTTTGTGTATTTATTTGATTTCCGCCAAAAATCTTCGCAACCTGGACATCCCCTCCCTGATGGCGTCTTCCCCGGTCGCGTAGGAAACTCTCAAATAACCGGGAGCGAAAAACGCGCTGCCCGGCACGACGGCCACCAATTCGGCTTCAAGCAGCGCCGCGCAAAATTCGATGTCATCTTTCAATAATTGCCCTTTATATGATTTGTTTAAGCAATTTTTTATATTAATAAAGACATAAAAAGCGCCCTGCGGCTCCGGAAAGCTGATAAGCGGCATCGCGGCCAGCAAGCCGCAAATCAAAGAACGCCGGGCCTGAAACGCCTCCCTCATTTTACGCATATCCGCCTCGCTCTCCCGCATAACACCCAGCGCCGCCCATTGCGCGATTGAGGTCGCTCCGGAAGTGAGATGGCTTTGAAAAGCGTTTATTTTATCCATAACTTTCCGCGGTCCCAAAGCGTATCCTATGCGCCAGCCGGTCATGGCGTAGGTCTTGCTCACCCCGTTTATAGTAATAATGCGCTCCGCGAGCTCCGGCATGAGCTGCTGCGGATGAAAATGCCGGTTTTCCCCGTACACCAACTGTTCATATATTTCATCCCAAATAAGCCATAAATCGTGTTTGACCGCCAAGGCGCCCAGTCCCCGCAAAATATCCTCGCCATACATGATCCCGGTCGGATTGGAAGGAGAGTTGAGTAAAATCGCCGTCGTGCGCGGCGTAATCGCCTGTTCCGTTATCTGTAAATCCGGGATAAAATTCGTTTTCTCCGTATCGACGACGACCACTTTGCCGTCCACCAGCCGTATCTGTTCTATATAGCTCACCCAAGTCGGCGCCAGAAGGATAACTTCGTCCCCCGCGTCAACAATGGCGGCCAGCGCTTCATAAATCATCGGTTTCGCGCCGCAGCCCACGACGATCTGCGCCGGTTCGACCGGCAAACCAAAGCGCCGCTTATAATAATCGCTTATCTCCCGGCGCAGATCCGGTATGCCCGGGGTAGGCGGATAATGGGTCCGTCCTTCGTCCATAGCCCGGCGCGCGTAGGCAAAAGCCGCCTCCGGCGAGATGAAATCCGGTTCGCCGGCGCCAAAAGAAATGACATTTTTACCCTGCGCCTTGAGTTCCGTGGCTTTAGCGTCAACCGCCAGCGTGGCGGACGGTTTTATCGCCATTATGCGTTGAGAAAGTTTCATATTTGATCCCCTTTTTCTGGTATCTTGTTTTCAGGTGTTCCCCAAAACTTTATCTAAAATATCCAGCGCCTCTTCCATTTCCGCGCGGGACACAGTCAGCGGCGGCAAAAACCGCAATGTGTCGCCGCCGACACAATTCACGAGCAATCCCTCCCGGCGGCAGCTCTCCACAATACGCGGCCCGGCCTCGCCGACAGGCAAACCAAGCATAAAGCCCATGCCCCGCACCTGTCCTGGGATAGCGGCCTTTCGGGCCAGTTTTCCCAGCTCGGCGGCAAACCAAGCGCTTTTCTCCCGCACGTCCGGCAAAAATCCTTCCTCAGTCATGATCTCCGTCACCCGGGTTGCCACGGCCGCCGCCAGAAGATTACCGCCAAATGTGGAGGCGTGATCGCCCGGCGCGAAGGTTTCCGCCGCCTGACCGCCGGCCAGCACGGCGCCGATAGGGATACCATTGCCTAAAGCTTTAGCCAGCGTCATAACGTCCGGTGTAACGCCATAGGCTTCATGGGCAAACAAGTATCCGCTTCTGCCCATACCAACCTGTACTTCGTCAAAGACAAGCAAAATTCCTTTTTTCGCGCAAATATTTCTCGCGGCCAGCATGAATTCCTTGCTCAGCGGAAACACGCCGCCCTCGCCCAGCACCGGCTCCAGAAAAAACGCCGCTGTGCGTTCATCCAATACTTCCTCCAGCGCGGCGGCGTCGTCGCGTTCCGCGTAGCCAAAATCAGCGGGCAGAGGTTCATAACCTTTATGGTACCGCTCCTGCCCGGTGGCGGTCACCGTGGCCAGCGTCCGACCGTGAAACGATCCGCGCAGGCTGATGATCTTCGTTTTATGTTCACCATAGTGTTTTTTGGCGTACTTTCGGGCCAGCTTTATCGCTCCCTCGTTTGCTTCCGCTCCGCTGTTGCAGAAAAACGCCCTGTCGGCGAAGGAATGTTCGGTCAGTGTCCGCGCCAGCCGCACTTGCGGCTCATTCCAATACAAATTGGACGAATGGAGCATCAGGCCCGCCTGTTCCCTTATGACCCGGACGATCTCCGGATGGGAGTGCCCGAGCGAGGTGACGGCGAGTCCCGTGACAAAATCAAGGTAGCGTTTACCCTCGGTATCCCAGACCCAGGAACCTTCACCGCGGCAAAGCGCCAGCGGTAAACGGGCGTAAGTGCGCATCAGGCATTGTTCGCCTGTCTCCGTCAATTTCGTTATATCCATATTTTTCCACCTCAGCCGATCATAGTGCCGACGCCGCCGGCTGTAAAAAGTTCCAGTAATATGGCGTGCGGTTCCCTGCCGTCTATGATCTGTACGCCGCGCACACCCAGATCCAAGGCGCTCAGGGCGCATTCCGCCTTAGGGATCATGCCGCCCCGCAATGTTCCGTCCGCGATCAGCGCCGGTATTTCATCGCGATCGATAAACGGCAGAAGCGTACTCGCGTCGTTTACGTCGCGCATTATACCGCGCACATCGGTCAGCAGAAGCAGTTTATCAGCTTTCAGGGCGCCGGCTATGCAACCGGCCGCCGTATCGGCGTTGACATTATACGCCTCATGCCCTTCGCCGCCGGCCAAAGGCGATATGACCGGGATATAGCCCTCCGCGAGCAGGCAGTTGATTATGGCGGGGTTAACTTTTTTGACCTCGCCGACAAAACCCAGGTCGACGTCTTCCATTTGAATTTTCTCCGCGACCAGCAAACGGGCGTCATGACCGGAAAGGCCGACCGCCCGGCCGCCGTGCGCATTCAAAAGAGAGACTATTTCCGTGTTCAGTTTGCCCACAAGCACCATAGAGGCTATTTCCACGGTTTCGGCGTCCGTCACGCGCAGCCCGTGCGCAAAAGCGCTTTCTTTGCCGACCCGTTTCAGCATGGCGCTGATCTCCGGGCCGCCGCCATGCACGACCACCGGTTTCAGCCCGACGGAACTGAGCAGCAAAATGTCCAGGATGACTTTTTCTTTCAATTCCGGATCGATCATAGCATGGCCGCCATATTTGACGACGATCACGGCGCCGGCAAATTTTTGGATATAGGGCAGCGCTTCCGCGAGAATATTCGCCCGTTCCCTGTCGCTGACCGCTGGCATATAACATTCCCTTTCCGTGTTTGTTTTCACGATCTGTAACCGGCGTTTATATCCACATAAGCATGACTCAGATCACAGCCCCAGGCCACGGCTTCCGCGTTCCCGTCCGCGAGAGAGATCTCGATCAGTATTTCCGCCGCCTGCAAACGTTTTTTCGCTTCTTCCTCCGAGAAAGGCAGTCCCTCTCCCGCCGCCGCCACCGCAAACCCGTTCAGGCTCACGCCTAGGCGCCGCGGGTCAAAGCGAGCCCCGGAATACCCGGCTGCGGCGATGATCCGGCCCCAGTTGGCGTCTTCCCCATGCATAGCTGTTTTCACCAGATTAGAGCCGCAAACGGCGCGGGCGATTTGCCGCGCGTCCTCTTGGGTAGCCGCGCCGCGCACACAGGTCTCGATCAATTTGCTCGCGCCCTCGCCGTCCCGGGCGATGGCCCGCGCCATGGAAACAGCGGCGGCATTCAGCAGCAGGCGAAACTTCTCCAGATCTTCCCCAACCGGCGTGACCCCGGAGGCGCCGTTCGCCAGCATTATCACCATGTCGTTCGTACTGGTATCGCCGTCCACCGTTACCATGTTAAAACTCTCGTCAACCGCCGCCCGCAGCATATCCTGCATAAGCGGCTGCGGCAGCGCCGCGTCGGTAGTGATAAAACAAAGCATCGTTCCCATGTTCGGGTGGATCATCCCCGAGCCTTTAGCCATGACGCCCAGTCTGACCGGCCCGGTCGCGCAGGTCAGTTCCCAGGCCCGTTCTTTGACCGCCAAATCCGTCGTCATGATCGCCAGCGCCGCCCGGCGAGCCGATTCTTCCCGGCGCGAAACCGCTTCGGTTTCTTCCGCCCCGCGCAAGCCGCCGATCTCCGCCGCGGCGGCGGCAAGGCCGGCGCAAACTTTTTCCAGCGGCAGCGGCTGACCGATCACGCCCGTGGAAGCTACCAGCACGTCTGTCGTCCGCAGCCCTAAACTTTCCGCCGCAGCCTGCGCCATCCCCAGAGCCGCCTGCTCTCCGTAATTTCCCATGCAGGCGTTGGCGTTGCCGCTATTCACCGCTACAGCCCGGGCGACGCCATCCGCGAGATGAGCGCGCGTCAAAGTCAGCGGGTGCGCCCATACCGCGCTACGCGTATAGACCGCCGCGCCCGCGGCCGGCCGAACGGAATACAGGAGGGCGGTATCGTATTTATCTTCACGCTTGATCCCGGCCCGGACCCCGGCGGCGAAAAAACCGGCCGGCGCGGCGACGCCGCCGCCTATCGGGCGTATAACTACTTCTAAGGCCATAGTCCCAATTGCTCCAGTCCTTTTTCTTCCGGCCGGCCGTACATGATGTTCATGTTCTGCACCGCCTGCCCGGCCGCTCCGCGCACCAGATTATCGATGGCGGCGGCGGCGACGACGCGTCCCGTGCGCTCGTCCAGCTTTAACTGCAAAAAGACAAAATTACTGGCGAAGGCGAATTTAGTCTGCGGCCATACCCCCGCCGGCAGCAGGACGACAAAATGTTCGCCCTCATACGCCTGCTCCCAGCATTGCCGCAGATCCGTCTCGCTGACGCCCGGCCGCGGTCTGGCGTAAACCGTCGCCAATATCCCGCGCGTCACCGGCAGCAAATGCGGGGTAAAGCTGACCCGGAGCTTTTCTCCCGCCGCGGCGCTCAATTCCTGTTCTATTTCCGGCGTATGCCGGTGGGATGCCACACCGTACGGCTTAAAATTCTCATTTATTTCCGTGAAAAGGTAATCAGGCTCCAAGGCGCGGCCCGCCCCGGAAACACCGGAAGCGGCGTCAATGATGATGGAGGCCGGCTCCAGCAGGCCGGCCAGCAAGAGCGGGCGCAAGGCCAGCAGCGCCGCCGTCGGGTAGCAGCCGGGATTGGCGACCAGACGCGCCCCGGCGATCTCCGCCCGGTAAAACTCCGGCAAACCGTAGACAGCCTCCGGCAAAAACTCCGGCGCCGGATGCCGCCACTTATACCACACTTCATAATCCGCCGGATCGCGCAAACGAAAATCTGCGCTGAGATCGATGACCTTGCCGCCGGCGGCCAGAAAACGAGCCGCGCGTCCGGCCGCGGCGCCGGACGGCAAGGCGCAAAACAAAATATCTACCGGCGGCGGTTCCGCCGCCGTCAGTTCCGGCCATTCCCCCGGAAGCCCCGGATATATCTCCCGCAGATCGCGGCCCGCGCTGCCGGAAGAACCAAGAAAGACCACTTCCGCTTCCGGATGCCCGCGCAGCAGACGCAAAAGCTCATGCCCCGTATAACCCGTAGCGCCTATTACTCCGACCTTCACATCTTCACCTCCGCCCAACGGTCACTGCGGTCGAGAACCGCAACAGACTTACCTTTGATGATTAAATCCTCCCCCGCAATCCGCCGAGGGAGGAATTATAATTATCTGAATATTCACGCGTAAAATTCAGTTCCTGTCCCGAGGAACATTACGCACAAAAGTCAAATCTTGCATAACCTGATCGTCAAGCACACTCGGTCCGCCGAGCATGATGCATTTGCTCAGGTGGATCCGCAAATTACCCTCAAACATGCCGAACTCCATCGCCGGTACATGGTATTTATTGGCAAAAGCGATAGGCGCGCCCGTCCGGCCCGCGAGCGACGAGACCGATAAGGCGTCCACCAGCGAATCGCCGTTCGCCACGAACACATAATCATAATCAAAATTAAAAATCCGCAGGACTTCCCAGTTACGGTCATAAATATTGTTTTCGTATTCAGCGATGCGCACGACTACCGACCCCGGTATCTTCGAGGCGTCAACGTCGGCTACAGTCCTCTCGTCGCCAATCAGGTAAATACGCGAGCCTACGAGCTGCGACAAGTCAACGGAACCGTTCCTGTCCGCTAAAATCACGCGATGAGAGTTCTTGCCGGCAAAAGAAGATATCATCAACGCTTCCGCCACGGAATTATAACCGACGACAAACGAACCCTCCGGATTAGACATTCTCGCGTTGAGCAATCGCGATGTTTCCCACCGATCCTGCCCTCTGATGACTTCCACATAAACGCCCTGCATACCGCGCAATTCGGCGATCACCTGATCTGAGAGCCCGCCGACCGCGTATACCGTGTGGGTGCCCCATTCCTGAAGTTCTTTCTTCAGGCGGGGATCAAGTTTATCTTTATATGTCAGGAGTACGGGAGCGTCAAACTGAGTCGCCAAAGGCGCCACCGCCACCGAGTCGATGAGGTTTTCCTGATTGGCCGGGACGACGACCGCCCGGAACACTCCTTCTCTTTCCCAGCCGTATTTCGCGACTTCAATAGCCGTGGCGATCCGGTCAGAACCTTCGATCCGCATCGGTCTGTATACGATGGTTTCATAAGCGGAAGCGGAAGCGAACGCGGGCGCCGCCAGCGCCAGCGCGCAAAAAAGCGTAAACGCAATAAAAACCATCCCTTTTTTTTGTTTTTTCATGCGCCCAAGTTCCTTTCTCTTCAGACTGCTCTGAAAATAAATTAACGTTTCGAGAATTGCGGCGCTTTACGGGCTTTTTTCAAGCCGTACTTGCGGCGCTCTTTCATGCGCGAGTCACGGGTGAGAAATCCCGCCCGTTTCAGCGCCGGTCGCATCCCGTCGTCCAGTTTGATCAGCGCGCGGGCGATGCCCATGCGCAGAGCGCCGGCCTGACCGGTGGCGCCGCCGCCGTGTACGCGGGCGACGACATCATATTTGCCTAAGGTTTCCGTGACTTCCATCGGCTGCCGCACTATCATTTCCAAAGTTTTCTTGCCGAAATATTCGGCCATATCGCGCTCGTTGATCGTGTATCTGCCTTCGCCCGCCAAAAGCCGGACGCGGGCCACGGCGTTCTTACGCCGGCCGGTACCGTAATACTGCAATTGTATTGCCATTTTTCCCTCCCAAGACGTAAAACTTATGATCGCTATTTCAATTTCATCACCCAAGTTTCCGGTTTCTGCGCCTGATGCGGATGCGTCTCCCCGGAGTAGACTTTCAGTTTCCTGTACAGGGCCGCGCCTAGTTTATTGCGCGGCAGCATGCCCTTGACGGCGTGTTCCATCGCCCTCTGAGGCCGCTGGGCCATCAGCTTTTTATATGTCATTGACTTCAGACCGCCCGGATAGCCGGAATGCCAGCGATACAGCTTTTGTTCCGCTTTGTGCCCCGTCAGGATCACTTTTGCCGCGTTGACGACGATAACAAAATCACCCGCGTCCACATTAGGCGTATAAATAGGTTTATGCTTGCCGCGCAGCAATCGGGCGGCTTCCGTCGCCACACGGCCGAGCGCGATGCCTTCGGCGTCGATGACATACCACTTACGCTCTGTTTCGCCGGCTTTAGCAAATTGCGTGGTCATTTTCGATTCCTCCTTACAAACCAGTGACTAATCCAAATTCTTGCCGAATCCGATAAGTCTCTTTGGATAAACTCGCTTTTTCCCAGTTATTCGGCTCCAAATCAGCAAAAAGAGCGCTCGGGATTCTCAAACCATATTCAACGTGAGTGAGCGTGAGTCCGCGCGCCAGCGCCGTCATCCCCGCTCCGGCCCGGCGCCCGGCCTCAAGGGCCGCTGCCGCCGCCGCCGGCGTCATTTTGCCTTTGCCGACCGATATGAGCGTACCCGCGATAATACGCACCATATTGTACAAAAACCCGTCGCCGACGCAAATTATTTGAATCAGACCGCCAGAGACCAGCACCCGGCAATGATACAGCGTGCGGACAAAACAGCGGGCCGCGCCGCCGGCCGCGGCAAAAGCGTGAAAATCACGCCTTCCTTGAAACGAGAGGGCCGCGCGTCGCATGTCCTCCGTCGCCAGCGGCACGGGTTCATGCAGGCGGTAAAGTCTGGTGAATACATCCGGGATACGCGCGTTATCAATAAAATAATCATAGCGTTTCCAGCGGGCGTCACGCCTAGCGTTAAACCCATCCGCTGCCCGCTCCGCCCTCAGCACGCGAATGTCCCGCGGCAGCAAACTGTTCAGCGCTTTGGGCACGTTGACCGCCGGGATAGCCGCCGCCGTGGTAAAACTTACAACCTGCCCGGCGGCGTGAACGCCGGCGTCGGTGCGTCCGGCGGGAATAAGCCTGATCGTTTCGTGAAACAAATTTTGCCAAACGCGTTCTACTTCGCCCTGTATTGTCCGCCCCCGCTCCGGGGGCTGAAACTGAAACCCATGGTAGTTTGTTCCGTCATAAGCCAAAACGAGCGCCATCCTAACCATCGGTCACTCCGCCACCATCTCCACCAAAACCATCTGCGCGGCGTCTCCGCGCCGGAATCCCTTGCGGATGATGCGCGTGTAACCGCCCTGCCGCCGGCTGAATTTCGGCGCCAGATCGTCAAACAGGTATTTTACCACATCTTCTTCCAACAGAAAACTGAGCGCCTGTCTCCTGGCCGCGAGGTCGCCTCTTTTTCCAAGCGTTATCATTTTTTCCGCGAACGCGTTGAGCTCTTTGGCCCGGGCTTCCGTCGTCTCAATTCGCCCATGTTTCAGCAGAGATGTGACAATATTTCTCAAAAGCGCCTTGCGTCTGCCCATATTCGCGCCAAGTTTACGATACGGCAATGTCTGCCCCTCCTTTCCGAATTTAATCTTCCGACGCGCGAAAACCCAGTCCCAGATCTTGCAACTTGTGTTCCACTTCTTCCAGGGATTTTTTTCCAAGATTGCGAACTTTTATCATATCCTCCTGGGTACGGTGCGTCAACTCCTCCACGGTGTTGATAGCCGCCCTCTTGAGGCAATTATATGAACGCACGGACAAGTCCAGCTCCTCAATCGTCATTTCCAAAATCTTGTCCTTTTCTTCCTCAATGTCTTCGTCTATGATTTCAACGCCGGGAAGATTATCCGACAGATTCAAAAACATGCGCAGCCGGTCAGTTAAAATTTTAGCGGCGAGACCGGTGGCTTCCTCCGGGGTAATGCTACCATTTGACCAAACTTCCAGCGTCAGTTTGTCAAAATCCGTCACCATACCGACCCGGGTGTCTTCCACCTGATAGTTGACTTTATATATCGGCGTAAAAATCGCGTCCACCGGGATCACCCCTATGCCGTATTCCGGTTTTTTATTTTTTTCCGCCGGCAAATATCCCCGCGAACGTTCCACAGTCATCTCCACGAATAAACGTCCCTCTTTGTCCAAAGTCGCTATTTTCAGATCGGGGTTTAATATTTCCAAATCAGATCCGGCTATGATATCCCCCGCCGTCACGACTCCTTCGCCCTCGCACTCCAAGTGGAGAAACCGCGTTTCATCCGTATGCCCTTTGAGAGCCAGCGATTTTATATTCAGGATGATCTCCGTCACATCTTCCAGCACGCCGGGAAGCGTGGAAAACTCATGCAGAACGCCTTCGATTTTTATGGACGTCACCGCCGAACCGGGTAACGATGATAAAAGTATCCGCCGCAAAGAATTGCCCAGAGTGATGCCATAACCACGCTCCAGCGGCTCAATCACGAACCGGGCGTAAGTGTTGTCGTCCGCCCGTTCAACGACCTCGATAGCCGGGTTGCTGAATTTATTGGGGTTATTGAGTTCCAACAAGCGATTGCACCTACTTTCCGGGATATTAATTAGCGCGAGTATTTTTCAACGATGAGGTGTTCCTCGATCGGCGCCTGAATATCCTCGCGGTTGGGAAGCGCCAGAACCGCGCCGGTGGCTTTGGCGGAGTCCAAGCTGAGCCAGACCGGCGTCTGCCGTTCCTGGAGCGCGTCAGTCAATTCCTTAACGCGGTTATTGCTTCGGCTCGATTCCTTGAAGGCGATGACCTCGCCGACCTCCACCAGATAAGACGGAATATCGACCCGTTTGCTGTTTATGACGATATGCCCGTGCGTCACCATTTGGCGCGCTTCCGCTCTGGAAGCGGCAAAACCGATGCGAAAAACCACATTATCCAGACGGCGCTCCAAAAGGCGCAGCAGATTTTCACCCGTCATGCCCCTTTGGCGGCTGGCCAATGTGAAATAATTACGGAATTGTTTTTCCAAAACGCCGTACATACGGCGCACTTTCTGTTTTTCCCTGAGCTGCAAACTGTATTCCGACGGCTTGCGTCCCCGGCTCTGTCCGTGCGCTCCGGGCGGGAACTGCCCGCGCTTCCGTTCCATCGCGCATTTACCCGAATAACACCGCTCGCCTTTCAGAAACAGCTTCTGGCTCTCCCGCCGGCACTGCCGGCAAACAGCCTCCGTATATTTAGCCATTTTTTCCTCCTTTATCAGAATATGTCACAGATTCCGGCGCCACCCTTTATACCCTTCTCCGTTTAGGCGGCCGGCAGCCGTTATGCGGGACGGGAGTCACGTCGCGAATCAGGCTCACTTCCAAACCGGCTGCCTGCAAAGCGCGGATAGCGGCTTCCCGTCCGGCGCCGGGGCCTTTGACGTAACATTCCACGATCCTTAATCCGTGCTCCATCGCCGCCTTAGCCGCCGTTTCCGCCGCCATCTGGGCGGCAAAAGGCGTACTCTTGCGCGAGCCCTTGAAATTGAGAGCGCCGGCGCTGGACCAAGACAGCGTGTTGCCGCCGGTATCCGTTATGGTAACGATCGTATTATTAAATGTCGATTTGATATGAGCGACGCCGCTCTCAATGTTTTTTCTCTCTCTCCTTCTGGTACGAACAACTCTGCGCGCCATGTTTTATGCTTACCTCCCTGATTTACTTCTTCTTGCCGCCGGCCGTCCGTGACGGACCTTTCCGGGTGCGGGCGTTGTTTTTGGTATTCTGTCCCCGCACCGGGAGACCGCGCCTATGACGCAGACCGCGATAACAGCCAATCTCCATCAACCTTTTAATATTGAGCGACACCTCGCGGCGCAGATCTCCCTCCACCTTGTGACCCTTGTCGATAGTTTCCCTGATGCGGGCTACCTCGTCGTCCGTCAGATCCTTCACCCGCGTGTCCGGATTCACCTGAGCCTTAGTCAGGATCTTATTAGACTGCGCCCGGCCTATCCCATAGATATAAGTCAAAGATACTTCCACTCTTTTATCTCGCGGTATGTCCACACCGGCGATACGAGCCATACTATAAACCCTCCTTTTTGTCAGCGGCGCCCCGCTTCATCGCTGGCTGACCGCCTATCCCTGCCGCTGTTTATGCTTGGGATTTTCGCAGATCACCATGACTTTGCCATGGCGTTTGATTATTTTGCATTTCTCACAAATCGGTTTGACCGAAGGCCGAACTTTCATCACCTTCACCTCGTAATCCTTCCTGATTCTTCCTGTCAAATTCCTCTGTCAGGCCTGCTGGCCTGACCGCCATTCCGCCTACTTAAATCTGTATACAATACGTCCGCGCGTCAGATCGTAGGGCGACAGTTCCACCGTGACCCGATCGCCCGGCAGGATTTTGATAAAATGCATCCTTATCTTTCCTGACACATGCGCGAGCACTCTGTGCCCGTTCGGCAGTTCTACGGTAAACATCGCGTTAGGCAGCGGTTCCAGCACTTTGCCCTCCACCTCGATGACGTCCTCTTTGGCCATATATTTCCCCCCTTTGCGCAGCCGGTAGTTCCCTATACTTTCGTCAATATCTCAGGGCCATCCTCAGTGATGGCCACTGTGTGCTCGAAATGCGCCGACGGGCGCCGGTCCGCCGTTGCCACCGTCCAGTTGTTGCCGAGCGTCTCCACCTGATAACCGCCCAGATTCACCATCGGTTCAATCGCGATAACCATACCCCGCGTCAGCCTCGGTCCCCTGCCGGGTCTGCCAAAGTTGGGCACTTGAGGATCCTCATGCATATTGCGGCCTATGCCGTGCCCCACATAATCCCGCACCACGGACATTCCATTTTCTTCCACATAAACTTGCACGGCGCTGGAAACGTCAAAAAGGCGTTTGTCCGGCCGCGCCTGCGCTATACCGCGCGCCAGAGCCTCCGCGCAAACATCAAGCAACCGCTGCCGCTCGGCGTCGATTTCCCCCACCGGCGCCGTTATGGCCGCGTCTCCGCAATAACCTTTATAAATCGCCCCGCAATCAATACTGATGATATCGCCTTCACACAGTTTGCGGGACCCAGGAATTCCGTGCACCACTTCTTCATTGACCGAAGTGCAAAGCGTGGCGGGAAAACCGTCATATCCCTTAAAAGCCGGTACCGCCCCCTGTTTGATGATATACTCTTCCGCGGCGCGGTCAAGCTCGCCGGTCGTCACGCCCGCGCGAACCATCTCCCGCGTCAGCTGGAGGGTTTCAGCCACGATAGCGCCGGCTCTGCGCATAATTTGAATTTGCTCTTTGTTTTTCAGTTCAATCATACTTCATTCAAGCGCGGCGCAAATCTCATGAAAAACGTTTTCCAAGCCGAGATCACCGGGAATTCCGCGTAAAAGCCCCATTTTTTCATAATAATCGATCAGCGGCTGGGTTTGCTCTTTATATACGCGCAGTCTCGTTTCCGCGGTCGCGGTATTGTCGTCCGCCCGCTGGTACAGTTCCCCGCCGCATTTATCACATATATCGGCGCGCGCCGGCGGCCGGTTCGCAACGTGATAAGTCGCGGCGCATTGTCTGCACACTCTCCGACCGGTCATCCGCTTAATCAGGACGCCGTCCTCCACTTCAATATCCGCCACCCCGTTTAAGCTCACGCCCAAATCGCTCAGGATACCGGTCAGCGCTTCCGCCTGCGCGAGAGTTCTCGGAAACCCATCCAGCAAAAAACCCTTCGCGCAATCGGTCTGAGCCAACCGCTCGGCTACAATGCCGATCGTCACTTCATCCGGCACGAGAGAGCCGCCGTCCATATAGGTTTTGGCTTTCAGTCCCAGCGGCGTGGCGTCCTTCACAGCCTGCCGCAGCATATCACCGGTGGAGATATGCGGGACCCCGTACCGTTCCGCGAGCATGGCGGCCTGAGTGCCTTTGCCCGCGCCCGGCGGCCCCGTCAAAATTATTCGCATCCAACGCCCCCTTACTTCAGGAATCCCTGATAATGCCGTTCCAGAAGCTGCGCTTCCAGCTGCTTCATGGTGTCCAGCGCCACGCTGACCAGAATGAGCAGCGAAGTGCCGCCAATGTAAATGCCGTCTATATTAGTAAAACCAACGATGAAACTGGGAAACACGGCGATGATCGCCAGAAAAACGCCGCCGGCCATCGTGATGCGGCCCATTATCCGCAGCAGATATTCCGACGTGGGACGGCCGGGACG
>JAISAH010000121.1 GCA_031266805.1 Gracilibacteraceae bacterium | reverse complement strand
ACAAAAAACCGCCGGAGGGCCGGCGGCGGGATTTCAGAAGCAAAGGAGGCGCGGAGAGACAGAGAAAATCAAGGTCTTCGGCTTATGTAACATTTTAGATAAACTGTTACATTACATCATTAAAGACCAGTATACCACATTCTGGTCACACGGCGGTCACAAAACGCAATATTTTTTTCGCGCGGCAAAAAAGGAACAGCCGTCGTGCCAATTTTGCGGATCTATGACGGCGGGGAGGCTGTAACGGATTTTGGGACGGCGGCGGAATTACGGCAGGATTAAAGGGGATTACAGCAGGATTACGGGTTTATTCGGCGAATTAAGTTTTGATTAGTTCGCCGAATATTGTTTTATCTAAAAAAGGAGTGAATAAAAATGAGTCTCGTGCCCATGAAAGAACTTTTGCTTGCCGCCCAGAAGGGGCGCTACGCGGTGGGGGCCTTCAACTGTAATAATATGGAAATCGTGCAGGCGATCATCGCCGCGGCTGAGGCGGAAAAATCCCCGGTCGTCATCCAAGCCAGCCAGGGCGCCATCAAATACGCCGGCATCGCTTACATCACCGCTCTGACCAAGTTGGCGGCGGAAAACTCCTCCGTGCCGGTGGCCCTCCATCTCGACCACGGCACCAGTTTCGAGCAGTGCATGTCCTGCGTGCGCAACGGCTTCACCTCGGTGATGATCGACGGTTCCAAGCACGCGCTGGAAGATAATATCGCTTTGACGAAAAAAGTGGCGGAGGTGGCCCATCCGCTCGGCATAACCGTGGAGGCGGAACTGGGCAAGATCGGCGGCACGGAAGACGATATCAAAGTCGAGGAATGGGACGCGCTGTTCACCGACCCGGACGAAGCGGCCTATTTCAGCCGGGAAACACAGGTCGACGCGCTGGCGGTGGCTATCGGCACGGCGCACGGGCAGTATAAGGGCGTGCCCAAGCTGGATTTTGCCCGGCTGCAAAAAATCGTGGCCAAAGTGTCCACGCCGCTGGTGCTGCACGGTTCCTCCGGCGTGCCGAGCGAAGCTATTCAGGAAGCAATCGCCATCGGCGTGGCCAAGGTGAATATCGACACCAACATCCGGGAAGCTTTTGTCGAGGCCGCGCGCAAGGTCCTGGCCGCCGACGCGAAGGAGATCGACCCGCGCAAGGTGCTGGGGCCGGCCCGGGAAGCGGCGACGGAAGTTATCCGGGAAAAGATCCGCGTTTTCGGCAGCAGCGGGAAGGCGTGATATGCGGTTTTTTCTTGATTCCGCCAATGTCGCCGAGATCGAGGAAGCGTGGGAAGGCGGCCTGATCGCCGGCGTGACCACGAACCCTTCGCTGGTGGCCAAAGAAGGCAAGGATTTTCACGCCCTGCTCAAGGTGATAGCGGGCATCGTCGACGGCCCTATCAGCGCGGAAGTTCTGGATACGACGGCGGAGGGCATGGTGATCGAGGCGCGGGTCCTGGCCCGGGTCAGCCCTAATATCGTGGTCAAGCTGCCCGTGACCGCCGAGGGCCTGAAGGCGGCGCGCACGCTCTCGCGGGACAAACCGCCGATAGCGACAAACGTGACTTTGGTGTTCACGCCCATGCAGGCTTTGCTGGCGGCGCGGGCCGGCGCCGCTTACGTCAGCCCTTTTGTCGGCCGGCTGGACGATATCGGCCAGGACGGGCTGCAGCTGGTCGGCGACATTTGCCGGATCTTTGAGCAGCATGAGGTGGATTGCCGCGTCATCGCCGCCAGCATCCGCCATCCGGTCCACGCTTTGCAAGCGGCGCTGCTCGGGGCGCATTTCGCCACCGTGCCGTTCGCGGTTTTGCGGCAATTGCTGAAACATCCGCTGACCGACGCCGGGATCGAGCGATTTCTGGCCGATTGGCGCAGCAGCGGTCTGTCCCATTAGAGGCTTTAACTGTAAGAAGGAGGGGTCATGGAAAGAGAACTGGCGATGGAATTTGCCCGCGTAACCGAGGCCGCCGCTCTGGCGAGCGCCCGCTGGGTGGGACGCGGGGATAAGGAAGCGGCGGACGACGCGGCGGTGGAGGCCATGCGTTCGGTTTTTGATACAGTGCATATGTCCGGCACGGTCGTCATCGGCGAAGGGGAGATGGACGAGGCGCCGATGCTTTATATCGGCGAAAAAGTCGGCACGGGCGAACAGCCGGAAGTGGATATCGCCGTCGATCCGCTGGAAGGCACGAATCTCGTGGCCAAAGGCGGGGCGGGCGCTATCGCCGTTCTGGCGGCCTCCGGGCGGCGCGGCCTTTTACACGCGCCGGACATGTATATGGAAAAAATCGTCGTCGGGCCGGCGGCAGTCGGCAAAGTCAATTTGGACGCGCCGGTGCGGGAAAACGTGAACAACGTGGCCCAGGCCCTGCGCAAAGCCGTGAATGAACTGACCGTGGTCGTGCTGGACCGGGAGCGGCACGCGGACATCATCCGGGAATTGCGGGAATGCGGCGCGCGCATCCGCCTGATCTCCGACGGCGACGTCGCCCCGGCGGTGGCCTGCGGCATCGAGGGCAGCGGCATCGATATGATGCTCGGCGTGGGCGGCGCGCCGGAAGGGGTGCTGGCGGCGGCGGCCATGCGCTGCCTCGGCGGCGAGATGCAGGGCCGGCTGTGGCCGGAAGACGAAAACGACGTCAAACGGGCCGAGGCCCTCGGGATCAGCGACGTGCGCAAATTGCTGCTGATGGACGATCTCGTCAGCACGGACGATATATTTTTCGCCGCCACGGGCATCACGGAGGGATCGCTGCTCAAAGGCGTCACTTTCGGGCAAGGCAGCGCGACGACCCATACGCTGGTCATGCGCGGCAAAACGGGAACGATCCGTTTTATCGAAGCCCAGCATTTCTTTGACCGCAAGCCGAAATACGCGATAAAAGGCGCGTTTTAGGAAGGAATGGTTTTTGCCATGAAAAAAATTATCCTTTTGGCCGCCAGCCTGTTGTTATTTTTCACCCTTTCCGCCTGCGGCGGAGCGCCGGCGGCCAGCACCCCCCCGCCTCAGGAAGTTCCGGCGGACACTCTGACGGGCGAGACCGGCGAAATCCTCGCCGCGGTGGTCGCGGCGGCGGCCGAAACGGCGGAAGCGCCCTTGCCGCAGTCATTTGAAGATCAGGTGACGGCGGAAAACTGTCAGGGCATGCTGGGACTGACCCCGGAGCGGTTCGCCGAGTATGTCACGGACGCCTATGTTTCCACTTCCGCGCTCTCCACCTCCGCGCACGAGGTCGCTCTAGTCAAATGCAACGATCCGGCCGCGGCCGCCGCAGTCAAGGCTTTGATCGCCGAGGGGTTCGATTCGCAAAAATGGGTCTGCGTCCTGCCGGATGAAAGCAGCGTCGTCGATTCCGGCAGTTACGTCCTGCTGCTCGCGACGAGCAGCGAGTACGCCGAGGCTTTGACCGCCGGTTTCACCGCTCTGGCGGCGGATAACACCGGCGAAAAGATCGTGTTTTACACCAGCCCGCGCTAAGCCCCGATGCTTTTTTCCAGCCTCACGTTTCTCTATTGGTTCCTGCCCTTGGTGCTGGCGCTGTATTTTATCACGCCGGCGCCGGGCGGTTCCACGCGCTGGCGCAACGCGGCCCTGCTGCTCGCCAGTCTCGTCTTTTACGCTTGGGGCGAACCGGTCTATGTGCTGCTCATGGCGGCGGAATCCGTCGTCGGCTGGGTCTGCGGCCTGTTGATCGAACGCTGGCGGGGGCGGCTCGGCGCGCGGGCGGCCCTCGTCGTATCGCTGGCCGTAGGCATCGGCGCCCTGATGTTTTTCAAATATGCCAATTTTTTCCTGGGGAACATCAACACGCTCTTCGGGGCGACTATCGCGATGCTGCGCGTCACCTTGCCGATCGGCATAAGTTTTTACACCTTCCAGATCCTGAGTTATACGATCGATCTGTACCGGGGCCGCGCCAATTTGCAGCCCAGCCTGCCGGCTTTTTGCATGTATGTGATGCTCTTCCCTCCGCTGATCGCCGGGCCGATCATCCGTTATGTGGATGTGGAGCGCGCGCTGAGTGAGCGGCGGCATACGCTGTCGGAATTCGCCCTCGGGGTTCGCCGTTTTGTTATAGGTTTAGGGAAAAAAGTGCTGATCGCCAACGTTCTGGGGGAACTGGCCGCTCTGGCCAAGGCCAGCGAGGAAAACAGCCTGCTTTTCGCCTGGGTGTACATAATCGCTTATGCTTTTCACATATATTTTGATTTTTCCGGCTACAGCGACATGGCGTTAGGCTTGGGGCGCATCTTCGGATTCCGTTTTCTGGAAAACTTCAACTACCCCTATATCGCCCGGAGCATCACCGATTTCTGGCGGCGCTGGCATATCTCCCTCTCCGGCTGGTTTCGCGACTATGTCTACATTCCGCTCGGCGGCAACCGCGTCACGCCGGTCCGGCATATCTTCAATATTTTTGTGGTTTGGTTCCTGACCGGGTTTTGGCACGGGGCCGGCTGGAATTTCATCATCTGGGGGATGTATTTCGCCCTGCTGCTTTTGCTGGAAAAATATGTATTGCGCGACCTGCTGACGCGCCTGCCCCGCCCGGCCGCCCACGCCTGGGTGGCGCTGTGCGTTCTCGTCAGCTGGGCTTTTTTCGACGCGCCGACGCTGACGGCGGCCACGCAAACCATCGGGCATATGTTCGGCGCCGGCGTGGATGCATGGGCCGGCCCGGATTCCTTGTACTATCTGCGCAGTTACGCCGTGCCGCTGCTCATAGCCGCCGTCGGCTGCACGCCGCTGCCTTCCCGCCTGTGGGCCGCCTGTCCCGGCGCGCGGCTGAAGGCGGCGGCGGAGCCTTGCGCGGTCGCCGCGCTGCTGCTCTTAGTCACCGCGTACCTCGTGGACGGCTCCTTTAACCCGTTTATTTATTTCCGTTTTTAAGGGTCCCGTTTGCGTCAAATAAAAAGAGAAGCCCCCTCGTGACTTCTCCTTTTTGTGAAATGAGATTAACCGCCCCGCTCGTGAACGGTTCTTTTTGTAACAACAGTATAGCACCCGGAACGTCATCTGTAAACAAAAATTTTCGCGTGTTGCGTGTCGCCGTTCCGCCGGCCGCCGCTTCACTTACGCTAAAAATCGTCGTTTGTATTTTTTCCAAACAAGGCTCTTACCGCTTCGACAAGCTCCTTGTTGTTCGGCGCGCCCGTTATCCCGCGCAATTCTTCCAAAACGCTGTTAAGCGCGGAAACATGCCGCTTGTCGTCCTCAATGACTTTCAAAAGCGTATTATAATGATGAATGACGTCAAGATGCTTCGCTATGGCTGCGTCGATTTGCTTCATTTCGTTGTTGTCCAACTCGCAAATGAACCCTGCCAACCGATAGCTGCTTACAGCCCGCAAACCCGCAAGATTGGCGCACCCATCGAGGATTGCCGTCCCGTTTGCGTCAAACTTGTCCGCTATCTGAACACAAATGGGCATGCTTTTCTGCGTGTGGGTGATTGGAGCAACAATGACGACGGCGCTGTTTATGTTGTTGATTTCATTTGACAATATCACGCATGGCCGCCGCTTCTGAAACTCGCTGCCCACGCCAACGCCAAAATGACAGTTGAACACTTGTCCCCGGCGCGGCTTGGCCCGGTTGCCCGTGTGCGTTTTGCCCTGCAAGTATATCTGCTCTTTTGTGGCGTCAATTATGTTTTGCGTTTCCTGTAAATCAATATTCATATATTTCCCTCACGCCTGAAATTATATACCAAAACCGGCTTCCGGGCAATCGTAAATTTACAGTTTTACAGTTCCGCGCCTGCTCCCATACGCTTCTCCTTTGGTTCGGCGGGTTTTAACTTCTCTCGGAGGGTGTTTCAGGCGCTAACATCGTGACGAGGGGAATGGGTGTAGATATTTTTAGCTGGTAAAATGGGAACGCATGAATTGTAAATCTCTGGGAGGAATTGCACATCATTTTGGTATTTGCCTGCAACTGTTGTAATACCGCAAAATCGGAATAA